>JALYMT010000226.1 GCA_030773555.1 Actinomycetota bacterium
GGGCGAGGGTGGCGGGGGCGGGCGTGGCGGCGCCGGCCGGACGGCACGTCGCGCACACCGCGCCGCCCGCGGCGACGGTGAAGAACGGGTGCGGTCCGGCCAGGCCGCAGCGGGCGCAGGCGTCGAAGGAGGCGGCGTAGCCGGCGACCGCGAGCGAGCGCACGAGGAAGGCGTCGAGCACGAGCCGCGGATCGTGGGCCTGCTCGACGGGGGCGGCCAGCGCCCGCAGGCCGCCGACGAGCAGCAGGAACTGCTGGACGGCGGGCTCCTTCTCCACGGCGGCGAAGCGCTCCGCCGTCTCGAGCATCGCCGTGCCGGCGGTGTAGCGGGCGTAGTCGCCGGCCAGCGTCACGGCGAAGGGCGCCAGCGTCTCGACCTGCGTGACGATGTCGAGGCTGCGGCCCTCGTAGAGCTGCACGTCGACGTGCATGCCCGGCTCGAGGCGCGCCCCGAAGCGGGACTTGGTGCGGCGCACCCCCTTGGCGACCGCGCGCACCCGCCCGTGCTCGCGGGTGAGGAGCGTGACGATGCGGTCGGCCTCACCCAGCTTCTGGGTGCGCAGCACGACACCCTCGTCGCGGTAGAGGCTCACCCGTCCATTCTCGCGCACCCCACCGACACGATCGGGCCGGACGTCAGCCGGTGCGGGCCTTGATCGCCGCCACCGCGCCGAGGTGGCTGCCGGAGCCGGCGAACCGCCACTGGAGCGGACGCTGCTCCAGGCGCGACACGGTGCAGGACGCCCCGCCGTCGGCAGCGGTGCTCACCCGACAGACCCGCGCCCAGTGGCCCGAGGCGGGGTCCTGCGCGAGCAGCTCGACCCGCCGACGGGCCAGGGCGACCGGGCCGCGGGTCAGCACCGAGCGCAGCACCACGGCGTCACCCGACGCCAGCGCCGGGCGCGTCCGCAGCGAGGTCCCGAGCAGGCGCAGCGCGACCACGGGCCGGGCGCCGCGCGCGTCGAAGGCGTAGACGGCGACGGTGTAGGTGCTGCCGGGCGCCAGTCCGGAGATCCGCGCGGTCGAGGCCCGGCCCGCGTACGCCTGCCGTCCGTCCTCGGGCCCGGGCACCGTGGTGCCCTCGGCCACCCGGACGACCACCTCGGCGAAGTCCGCGTCCCGAGGGTTGCGCCACCGCACCGTCGCCTCTCCCACCCCCGCCCGCCCGCGCACCGACGCGACGGGGACGGCTCCGACGGCGGCCGCCGCGTTCACCAGGTCGCCGGTACGGGTCACGCCGGCGAGCGCGGGCAGCGCGGTGGCGGTGGCCAGCAGCCGGTCGGCCAGCCGCGACGAGGACAGATCCGGTTCCGTGCCGGCCAGCAGCGCGGCGACCCCGGCGACGTGCGGCGCCGCCATCGACGTGCCGTCGAGGTAGCCGTAGCCGCCGGGGACGGTGCTCACGATGCCGGCACCGGGCGCGGCGAGCTCAACACTGCGGGCCCCCCGGTTGGCCCACTTCGGCAGCCGTCCGGCCGCGTCCACGGCGGTCACCGACACCACGTTGGGCAAGGAGTAGGCGGCGGGGTAGAAGGGGCGCACGTCGCTGTCCTGGCCCTTGTTGCCGGCAGCGGCCACCGCCAGCATGCCCGAGCGGGCGAGCGCGTCGCGCAGCGCCGGGTCGTACGCGTTCTCCCCCCAGCTCAGGTTGATGACTTGCGCGCCCATGCGGCGGGCGTAGGCGATCGCCTCGATCGCGTCGGTGGTGTAGCCGCCGTCGCGCCCGATGAACTTCAGCGGCAGGATCGTCACCCCCGAGGCCACCCCCGCGATTCCCGTGCCGTTGCCGGCCCGGGCGGCGAGGATGCCCGCGACGTGCGTGCCGTGCTCGTCCTCGGCGGGGTCGTCGAAGACGTGCGGGTCGTTGCCGAGGAAGTCCCAGCCGTGCACGTCGTCGACGTAGCCGTTACGGTCGTCGTCGATGCCGCGGCGGCCCTTCGCCTGGGCGGCGTTCGTGTAGACGCTGCCCGCCAGGTCGGGGTGGCCGATGTCGGTGCCGGTGTCCAGGACGGCGACGACGACCGAGGGCGACCCCTGCGCGCGGCCACTGGCCTCGGGATGGTCGATGTCGACATCGCTGTCGGGGGCGTGCAGGCCCCACTGCCGGGAGGCGTACGGATCGGCGTCCGCAACGGCGTAGCGCCGGTTCGGCACCGCGTACTCGACCCGCGGGTCGCGCTCCAGCTGGCGCGCGTACGCCTCGGCGTCGCCGCCCGCCGGGATCGCCAGGACCCGCGTGCTCGCGTCCGACCCCAGCAGTCCGCCGACATGGGCGCTCCCCCGCGTACGGAGAGCGGCGCCGCGGCGGTAGCGGACGATGACCTGCTCGTCCGGTTCGACCGATGTGCCCGAGAGGTGCGCCATGCCCGGAAGGGCGGCTGCGGCGGGCTGCACGGCAGCGCCCGTCCCGCTCGCGAGGACGAGCAGGGCCAGTCCGCCGGTCAGGGCGGGCGCGAAGCGCAGCCGGAACATGCAGGAGAGGTCGTCTCCGGCGAAGGGACGCTGGAGGGCCTACGCGGGTGAGGAGGCGCTCAGAAACCCAGCCGGCGCAGCTGTCGGGGGTCGCGCTGCCACTCCTTGGCCACCTTGACGTGCAGGTCCAGGTGCACGGGCGTGCCGAGCAGGGCCTCGATGTGCCGTCGCGCGGTGGTGCCGATCTCGCGCAGCCGCGCGCCCCCGGCGCCGATGACGATCGGCTTCTGGCTGGGCCGTTCGATGTAGACGATGGCGTGCACGTCGAGCAGCGGCCGGTCGGGCGGCCGGTCGGCTCGCGGCGCCATCTCCTCGACCGCGACGGCGATGGAGTGCGGCAGCTCGTCGCGCACGCCCTCCAGGGCCGCCTCCCGGATCAGCTCGGCCACCATCACCTGCTCCGGCTCGTCGGTCAGCTCCCCGCCGGGATAGAGCGGCGGACCCGCGGGCAGCAGCCCGGCGAGCAGGTCGGCGAGCAGGTCGACCTGCTCGCCGGAGACGGCCGAGACCGGCACCACGTGCGCCCAGTCGATGCCCAGGTCGGCGCCCATCGTGTGCACCGCGACCAGCTGCTCGGCCACCGTCTGGCGCCCGGCCTTGTCGGTCTTGGTGACGATCGCCACCTTGGGGGTGCGCGGCACGGACGCGAGCTCACCGGCGAGGTAGCGGTCACCCGGGCCGACCCGCTCGTCGGCGGGCACGCACATGCCGATGACGTCGACCTCGGCAAGGGTGGTGCGCACCACCTCGTTGAGCCGCTCGCCCAGCAGCGTCCGGGGCCGGTGCAGCCCCGGGGTGTCGACCAGCACCAGCTGGGCGTCGGGCCGGTGCACAATGCCGCGGATGGCGTGGCGCGTGGTCTGCGGGCGGCTGGAGGTGATCGCCACCTTCTCGCCCACGAGCGCGTTCGTCAGCGTCGACTTGCCCGCGTTCGGCCGGCCCACGAAGCAGGCGAAGCCGGACCGGTGCCCCTCGCGAGCGGCACCCGGCTCGAGAACCTGACCTGGAGGGGACGTCACGAGCAACAGTGTCGCGCAGGCGAGCCGGACATCTGGTGCGCGATGTCGAAGACGTCGGCGTCGAGCTCCCAGGACACCCCCTCACCCTGAGGCCGGCCACGCCCACCGCCCCCGCCCCGTCGCCTCCCGGCTCCCACCCCCCACCCCGTACGAAGATCGCCAGTTTGGGTGGGAATGTGCAGTCGACTGCGTGCTGCTCCCCAAACTGGCGATCTTGCTTCCGGGGGCTGGGGTCAGCGCGCCTCGACCTGCTCCGGCTCCTCGACCACGCGCCCGTTCTGGCCGGCGTGCTCGGGGTCGCTGTCGGCGGCGTCGACCCGGGCCGCGAGGACCGTCCCGATGCGGTTGCGCCGGCCGAACGTGGACTCGGCGGTCAGCCGCAACCCGTCGACGTCGACCTGCGCCCCGGGGATGGGCACCCGCCCGAGGTGCTTCGCGAGCAGCCCGCCGACGGTGTCGACGTCCTCGTCGGCCAGCTCCACGCCGAACAGCTGGCCGAGCTCGTCGATGCCGAGGCGGGCGCTCACCCGCGCGGCGTCCTCGCCGAGCCGCTCGACCTGCGGGGCCTGCACCCGGTCGTACTCGTCGGAGATGTCGCCGACGATCTCCTCGAGGATGTCCTCGATGGTGATGAGGCCGGCGGTGCCGCCGTACTCGTCGACCACCACGGCGATGTGGATGCGCGCGGCCTGCATCTCGCGCAGGAGCGCGTCGGCGCGCTTGCTCTCGGGCACGAACGTCGCCGGGCGCATCACCGACTCGACCCGCTCGGTCGACTCACCCTGGTGGTACTCGTAGGTGCGCCGCACCAGGTCCTTCAGGTAGACGATGCCCAGGACGTCGTCCTCGCTCTCGCCGATGACGGGAATCCGGGAGAAGCCGCTGCGCAGGCACAGCGACAGCGCCTGGCGCAGCGTCTTGTACCGCTCGACGAAGACCATGTCCGTGCGCGGCACCATCACCTCACGCACCAGCGTGTCGCCGAGCTCGAACACCGAGTGGATCATGGCCCGCTCGCGGTCCTCGATCACGGCATTCTCGCCGGCGAGGTCGACCAGGTCGCGCAGCTCGGCCTCCGAGGCGAACGGTCCCTCCCGCAGCCCGCGGCCCGGGGTGAGGGCGTTGCCGAGCAGGATGAGCAGCCGTGGCAGGGGGCCGAGCACCCGGCTGATGCCGATGACGACCGGCGCGCTGGCGAGCGCGATCGACTCGGCGTGCTGCCGGCCCAGGGTACGGGGGGCGACGCCGAGGGCGATGTAGGACACGAGGACCATGCCGGCCGCGGCGACGAGCACCGCGACTCCTCGGGAGGCGAAGCCGTCCAGGCAGACGACGGTGACCAGGACGGTCGCCACCAGCTCGCAGGTGACGCGCAGCAGGACGACGACGTTGAGGTAGCGGGCCGGGTCGGCGATGATCTCCTGCAGGGTGCGGCTGCCGCGACGGTGGTGGCGTGCCAGCTCCTCGGCGCGCACCCGGGACACCCGCGACAGCGCGGCGTCGGCGCCGGCGAAGACGGCACCCAGGACGATGAGCAGCGCCGCGACGACGATCAGCATCACGTCGAAGGACGTCATCGCGGCCCCGCGGTGCGTTGGCGTTCGTCGGCCCAGGACCGCAGCAGCTGGCGCTGCAGGGGAAACATCTCCTGCTCCTCGGCGGGGTCGGAGTGGTCGTAGCCCAACAGGTGGAGGATGCCGTGCGTGAGCAGCAGGGCGAGCTCGTCCTCCACAGCATGGCCCGCCGAGGCGGCCTGCCGGGCGGCTACATGCGGGCACAGCACGACGTCGCCCAGTAGGCCCGGCTCGGGCTCGACGTCCTCGACGCCCGGGCGCAGCTCGTCCATCGGGAACGACAGCACGTCGGTGGGTCCCGGCTCGTCCATCCACCGCAGGTGCAGTTGCTCCATCGCGGGCGCGTCGACCAGGACGACGCTGAGCTCCGCCAGCGGGTGGATGCGCATCGCCTGGAGCACGTGGCGAGCCACCGCCACCAGCGCCTCCTCGTCGGCGGCCATGCCGGACTCGTTGTTGACGTCGATGCTCATCGTCGACTTCCCCGCGCGGTCACGGGCACGGCGTCGGGGGACGTGGTCAGCTGCGCCGGCCCGGACCGCGCGGGGAGCCGGACGCCTCGGAGCGGGAGCCGGCGGCGCCATCGGTCCGGGCCTCGTAGCGGCCGTAGGCGTCGACGATGTCGCTGACGAGCCGGTGACGTACGACGTCGGAGCTGCTCAGTCGGCAGAACTGGACGTCCTCCACGCCCTCGAGGATCCCCTGCACCACCCGCAGGCCGCTCAACTGCCCGGCGGGCAGGTCGGTCTGGGTGATGTCCCCGGTCACCACGATCCTCGAGCCGAAGCCGAGCCGGGTGAGGAACATCTTCATCTGCTCCGGTGAGGTGTTCTGCGCCTCGTCCAGAATGATGAAGGCGTCGTTGAGCGTGCGGCCCCGCATGTAGGCCAGCGGAGCGACCTCGATCGTGCCCTCCTCCATCAGCCGGGGGATCGAGGCGGGGTCCATCATGTCGTGCAGCGCGTCGTAGAGCGGCCGCAGGTAGGGGTCGATCTTCTCCGACAGCGTGCCCGGCAGGAAGCCCAGCCGCTCGCCCGCCTCCACTGCCGGCCGGGTGAGGATGATGCGGGTCACCGCCTTGGCCTGCAGGGCCTGCACGGCCTTGGCCACCGCCAGATAGGTCTTGCCCGTGCCCGCGGGCCCGATGCCGAAGACGATCGTGCTGCGGTCGATCGCGTCGACGTAGCGCTTCTGGTTGAGCGTCTTGGGCCGGATGGTGCGGCCGCGGTTGCTGAGGATGTTGAGGGTGAGGACCTCTGCGGGCCGCTCCTCGGTGTCGGAGCGCAGCATCGCGACGCTGCGTTCCACCGCCTCCGGTGTGAGGCCCTGCCCGCGGAGCAGCACGGTCATCAGCTCGCTCAGCAGTCGCTCGACCAGGGCCACGTCACCGGGCTCGCCGGTGACCGTGACCTCGTTGCCACGGACGTGCACGCTGGTGGCGGGGAAGGCCCGCTCGATGACCCTGAGCAGTTCGTCGCCGGGGCCCAGGAGGGCGACCATCGGCTGGCTCGGGGGAATGACGATCTTCGTCGACGTCTCTGCCATGGGTTCGGCCGGTGCGGCCTGCCTGCCTCCGAAATCTGCGCCCGGGCTTCTGCCCGGAAATGGTACCCAGCCGGCCGGCAGGCGACGCCCGAGATGACGCCGGCAGGCCGCGCGGATGGACCTGGACGAGAACCGCCGGGAGCCGCCGTCTCTTCCCCGCGGGCCGGGGCAGCCGGCGACGGTCCGTACGCTCAGGGCCCGGCCCGCGGGTCGTGCGGGTCGCGGACGAGCAGCCAGGTGGCCAGGTCGAGGACGACCGGTCGCCCCACCTCGTCGCGGATCACCCGCAGCTCCTCGCCCAGGTCGTCGCCGCTGACGCCGCGGAAGCGGTCGGGACCCACCTGCTCGAACGCCTCCGCGCCGGCGCCGCGTACCTGCGCGGGCGCAGCGAGGTGGAGCCGGCCGGCCGAGGAGTAGGCGATCAGCTCCACGCCGCGGTAGAACCAGGCGCCGAGCAGCTCCGCGTGCCGGGGCGGGGTCGCGACCGGTCGCCACGGCGCGGCCTCCGGTGGGTCCTCCTCGAGGACGCGAACGACCAGATCGGCGGCCAGCCTGGGGAGGTCGGAGCCGAACCACGCGTTGCCGGAGGCCGCGGCGCTCACCCCGGTGCCCCGGTCGACCACGAGGCCGGCGACGAAGCCGGGCATCGAGCCGCCGTGACCGACGAGGATGCGCTCGCCAGCGCCGCAGGCGCGTCGCCACAGCTGCAGGCCGAGGCCGCCCCCGGACGTCCACTGCGCGGGGTCGCGGATCGACACGGGGGCGCACATCTCCTCGACCGTCGCCGGCGCCAGCACGCGCGGGTCGGGGTCGGCCAGGAAGGCCCCCCACCGGACGAGGTCGCCCGGGGTGCTCCACAGCTGGCCGGCGGGACCCATCGCCGCGGTGTCGGTGGCCGGCTCCGGCCGGATCTCGTCGGCGAAGGGATGCACCCGGAAGCCGGTGGCGTGCGGGGCGCGCGACAGCCAGGTGGTGTCGGCCAGCCCGAGGGGCAGCAGCAGCCGCTCGCGCAGGACCTCCGCGAACGCCCCCTCGCGCAGCCGCTCCACGAGCAGGCCGAGCAGCCCGAAGGCGAGATTGGAGTAGTGCCGTGCCCGGCCGGCGGGCAGCACGAGGTCCTCGGGCGCGAGCCGGTCGAGCAGCTGCGCGGCCGCAACGCCCGGCGAGGCCTCCCAGAACGGCCCGCGCGGCTCCCGGGTCAGGCCGGAGACGTGCCCGAGCAGGTCGCGCACGCGGGCGTCGCCGACGCCGCCGCCCGCGCCGGGCAGGTGAGTGGACAGCGGGTCGTCGAGGCGCAGGAGACCGTCGTCGCGCAGCTGGAGGACGAGCACCGCGGTGAACGTCTTGGTGATCGACCCGATCCGGAACTGCACGTCGGGTGCGGGGAGGTCAGCGCCGGCCCCCCAGCTGGAGGTCCCCCGGCGGGGGTGGCGCACGGCGACCGACAGGGCGGGGAGGCGGTCGGCCCGCTGCACGTCGCTGACCCGGCGGCGCAGCTCGCGCGCCAGCGGGCCGGGCAGGGCGTCCGGGTTCAGCCCGGGGGCCACGACAGCGACCGCCCGCCGAGCACGTGGGCGTGCACGTGGAACACCGACTGCCCCGCTTGTGCCCCGCTGTTGAACACCACGCGGTAGCCCGCCAGCCCCTCCTGCCCGGCGACCGCGTCGGCGGTTGCGACCAGCTCGGCGAGCAGGGCCGGATCGGCGGCGCCCAGCGCCGCCACGGTGGGGTGGTGGGCCTTGGGGACGACGAGGACGTGCGTCGGGGCCTGGGGGGCGAGATCGCGGAAGGCCAGCGTGCCGGGGCGCTCGAGCACCCGGTCGGCGTCGAGGTCGCCGCCGGCGATGCGGCAGAAGAGGCAGTCGGGCTCCCGCCCCTCGGGTCCGGGCATGCGCAGAGCCTAGGGGGTGGCGAGCCTAGGGAGCGGCCGAGGGCCGACACGCCCGGCTCGGGCGGCATCAGCGACAAGAAGTCACTATCAGCTGTAAACCAGACACTTTGGGTACGCGTCATCTTCGGTGTGACGGCGACCATGGCATTAGCGCACAGGTGGAGCAGGGTGCTCGACGGCACAGAGCGCGGCACGTGGAACGCCGACCAGGCGGTCACGGCGCTCTACGCCGCCCACTACCGGTCGCTGGTGCGGCTCTCGACGCTGTTGCTCCGCGACATGCCGGCGGCGGAGGAGGTGGTCCAGGACGCCTTCGTCGCGATGCACGGCTCCTGGCGGCGCCTGCGCGACGAGGACAAGGCCCTCGCGTACGTCCGCCAGGCCGTCGTCAACCGGTCGCGCTCGGCGCTGCGCCGGCGGCGCACCGCCGAGCAGTACGCCCCCGCGCCGCTGCCGACCCCGGTCAGCGCCGAACACCGCGCACTCGACCTCCTCGAGCACCAGCAGGTGGTCGTCGCGCTGCGCCGGCTGCCCATACGCCAGCGGGAGGCCCTGGTGCTGCGCTACTACGCCGACCTGAGCGAGCCGGAGATCGCCGCTGCCATGGGCGTGAGCCGCGGTGCGGTCAAGAGTCACACCGCCCGCGGCATGGCAGCTCTTCGCAGCGCCCTGGAGCCCGCCGATGACTGAGCCCGGCCCCGGCCACGACCCGATCGCGGCGCTGCTGCGCCGCGCCCTGCAAACGGAGGCAGAGATGGTGCAGCTCCCCGGCGACGGCCTGCAGAAGATCCAGCAGCGGACGGCGGGCTCCCGCCCCTGGTGGCGCCCGGTGACCGCCACCGTCCTCGGCGCCGCGGCCGTGGTCACGGTCGCGACCGGGGCCGGCATCGCCCTGACCCGGTCGGAGGAGCCGACAGCGGCCGCGGTCGCGATTCCGCAGCGGGCCGCCGCCTCGGCCGGAGCAGGGGCACCCATCC
>JALYMT010000227.1 GCA_030773555.1 Actinomycetota bacterium
TGCGCAAGGCCTCCGCACAGTTGGCCCGCTTCGCCTCCCTGCACCCGACGAATATGGACCAGCGGGCCGAGGTCGTCGTCGAGCACTTCCGCGCCCACACCCGCCACCGCCTGGGCGGGCGGGCCAAGGCGATGGTCGTCACCCGCTCCCGGCTGCACGCCGTACGGACGTACCAGGCGATCCGCGCGTACGCGACGCGCAAGGGCTATCCCGACTGCCACCCCCTCGTCGCGTTCTCCGGCACGGTCGTCGACGACGACGTCGACTACACCGAAGCGTTCCTCAACGGCTTCGGCGAGACCGCGCTGCCGGAGCGCTTCGCCTACACCGCGGCCGACGACCCGTACGCGGGGAGGCCGGCGGCCCGACAGGCCGTTGAGTACGGGGTGCTGGTGGTCGCGGAGAAGTACCAGACGGGCTACGACCAGCCGCTGCTCACCACGATGTACGTCGACAAGAAGCTCGAGGGCGTCAAGGCCGTGCAGGCGCTCTCGCGGCTGAACCGGACGCACCCGCTCAAGGAGCAGGACGACGTCTTCGTGCTCGACTTCGCCAACGCGGTCGAGGACATCCAGGCCTCGTTCGAGCCGTTCTACGAAACCACCGTCGCCGAGCCCACCGACCCGCACCTGCTCTACACGATGCAGACCGACGTGATGGCCTACGGCCTGCTCGCCGAGCCGGAGATGGGCAACTTCGCGACCACCTATCTCGCGTTGCCCGCCGACGCGAAGGAGAGCGCGCACGCGGCCCTCTACCACTCCACCGACCCGGCTCGGGACCGGTACGCGGCGCTGCTGGAGGCCGACCCGGCGGCCGCGGAGGAGTTCCGCTCGGCCCTGCGCTCCTACACGCGGGCGTACGCATTCCTCGCCGCCGTCCTGTCCTGGCACGACCCGGACCTGGAACGGCTCTACCTCTTCGGCAAGTACCTCCTCCTGCGCCTGCCCCGGCGCTCGGACCCGGGCGTCGACGTCGGCAAGGTCGACCTCACGCACTTGCGCCTGATGAAGACCGGCGAGGACGACGCCTCGCTCGGGCCTGGTATGGGCGACCAGGTGTTGCCCGGCTTCACCGGCGCGGGTCTCGGTTCGCTCGGCGACAGAGAGCTGCAGGCGCTGAGCGAGATCATCGAGACGCTCAACGACAAGTTCGGCCACGAGCTGACCGAGGCCGACCAGCTCGTCATCGAGCAGCACGTCCTCACGGCGACCGGCGACGAGGACCTGCGCGCCGCCGCTCAGGCCAACACGCTCGAGAACTACGGCTACGTCTTCGACCCTCGCTTCGAGGAGCTCATGCTCGACCGGCACGAGGCCAACGCCGAGCTGATCCGGCGCTTCCTCGACGACCCCGACGCAAACGAGGTCTTCACCGCGTGGGCGCGTCGTGAGTCCTACCGCCGCATCCGGAAGGGCCAGCAGGCGTCCTGACTCCGAGGCGCGGTCAGCCCCAGGGTCCGTGCGCGACGCAGTCCTTGCACCGGCTGGTGGCGATGCGGTCCGGACGCGCCCCTCCCGTCGACCGCAACCGCTCGCCGTTGCCGAGGCGCTGCCACGCATTCGGAAGGTCGAGCTCCGCCCAGTTCTCGTAGTCGTCGTCATCGCCCTTGTGGGGGCAGCCCGGGAAGTGCGCCTGGTTGGTGGGCGAGACGAGCAGCCGAGGTGCCGTCGCAGGACTGGCAGCACGTCGATCGGCCAAGCCGTGCTCACAGAAGGCGCGGTCCATGCCGTGCTGCTCGCAATAGGTCACCGTCGAAGTCTCTCTCTCCGCTACCCGCTGGACTCAGAGAACCAGCGCGGCTATGGCACGGGCGAAACCGTCGAGGTCGTCAAGCCCCTCGGGCAGGGCCGCTCGTACGAGGTCGTCGTCGATCTCGTCGTAGAGGTGGACGAGCCGGTTGCGCAGACCGGCGAGAGCCTGCAGGCGGCGAGCGAGCTCGGGTGGCAGGACGCCTCGCTCGGCGAGCCGGGCGAAGGCGTCCCGCGCGTCGCGAGCCGTCCCCCAGGCCTCCGAGGCGATCACGTGATTCGCCAGGTCGATGCACAGCTGGGCGCAGACCTGCACCAGGTAGCGGGCCTCGAAGCGGCGCGCGTCGTACTCGGCCGCAGACAGGCGAGCAAGGTCGCGCAGTCGCCGGCGGTGCTCCGCGAGCAGCGCGAGCCGTCGCTCCAGGGAGACGGGGTCAACCATCCAGGCCCTCGGCCGCGACCCTCTCCAGGTACCGCTGCGTCTGCAGGGTGTGCCACGGTTCCACGTCGAACCAGCGGGACTGGGTGTCGACCTCGAAGGCGACCCGGCGGGGCTCGTCGTCCCGGAACACCACGACCCCCTCGCGGATGACGCGGGCACGCAGCTCGAGCGGGGCCTCGTCGAGGACGGTCAGGTCGACGTCAGCGCCGTCGAAGTCGGCTGCCAACCGTGCCGCCAGGTCCTCGCGCCGGAGCAGCGGGAGCACCCCGGCGCCTGGGCGCAGCAGTACGGCGACGTCGGCGTCGCTGTCGGGGCGGGCCGTGCCGCGCACCCGGGACCCGTGCAGGTAGACCGTGGCCACGCCCGCCTCCCGCAGCGCGCTCTGACCTGCCTCGGAGAGCTCCATCTCGCCATCCTCGCTGGCCGGCAGTGCCGACGCCAGGAGGGTGCCATACGGCGGGACGGGGTCGCCGGCCGTACGCGACGGCCGTACGCGACCGGCCGCGACGATCTTGAGCTGGGCGGGTGGCTTGCCACCATCGGCAACAAGGTCGAGCGGCGCAGGCGCTTTACGCGTGGGGGGAGGCGCCGCGCACGTCGCTGAGCGCGGCGCTCTGGTAGGCGAGCTCGCCGCCAACCCACGTCCCGAGAACGGGGATCTGGCTGATCTCCTCTTCCGCGCAGGTATCGGGATGCTCGGCGAGCGCCACGAAGTCCGCCAGGTAGCCCGGCGCGATACGGCCCTTGATGCGCTCTTCGCCGGTTGCGTACGCCGAGCCGGTGGTGTAGAGGGCGAGTGCCTCGCTCACCGACAGGCGCTGGGACGCTCCGAGCCGCCGTCCGTCCGCGGACGTCCGGGTGACGCAGCTCTGGATCCCGAGCAGGGGCTCGAACGGCGCGCAGGGGTAGTCGCTTGAGCCCGCGACGGGGACGCCGGCGTCGAGGAACCCGCGATGGGCGAACATGCGCTCCAGCCGGGTCGCGCCGTACCAGTCGAGCAGCTTGGCGCCGTGGTACAGCACGTAGCTGCCGAACGGCACGGCCACCAGGCCCAGAGCCTTCATCCGGCCGAGGATCTCGGGGGTGACCACGGAGCAGTGCTCGATGCGGTGTCGCAGCGGTGGGGACGGCACCTCCTGAACCGCGGTCTCGAGGGCCTCGAGCAGCAGCCGGATCGCGCGGTCGCCGTTCGCGTGCACGCCGAGACGCACACCCGCTCGCTGTGCACGGACGGCGAGATCGGTGAGCCACTCCAACCCGGCCACCTGGATGCCGTTGTCATCACTGCCCTCGAACGGCTCGTCGAGCAGGCAGGTGCGCCCGGCGATGGCGCCGTCGACAAAGGCCTTGACGCCCACGATCCGCACTCGGTCGCCCCCCAGTCCCGACATCACGCCGAGGTCGGCGAGCTGGTCGAGGTAGGGGTGACCGACCAAAACGCCGATCCGCAGGGGCAACCGACCCTGCCGCTCCGCCTCCTGGTAGAAGCGCAGCGTCTCGGGGGCGACCAGGGCGTCGCAGACCGAGGTGATGCCGGATGCCAGCAGTCGGGCGCCGAAGCGATCCAGCCCGACGAGGAGGTCCTCGACGGTGGGTGAGGGGACGACTGTGGGACGGCGCCGGGCCACCGCGGGATAGGCATAGTCGAACAAGGCCTGCTCGTACAGAACTCCGTTGAGCCGTCCGGCGCCGTCTCGCCCCCACTCGCCACCTGGGGGGGCGTCGTCGTCGTCACGAAGCCCCCCGCTAGCCAGACCAGCCGAGTTCGTCACCCCCCAGTGACCGGCAACATGGGTGACGAGGATCGGGTGCTCGACCGAGATGCCGTCCAGGAACGCGCGGTCGATGATCTCGCCACCGGTGGTTCTCACATGGTCGTACCGCCCGGCACGCACCCAGCTGCCGCGGGGAGTCCTCCTGGCGCCCTCCGCGAGCGCTCCAACCAGCTCGGCGCGCGAGCGAACCACTTCCGGCGACACGTCCACGTGGAGGAGCGACTCGGCGCCCCAGGAAGGATGGGCGTGCGCGTCGTTCAGCCCGGGCACCACCACCGCGTTGCCGAGGTCGACCACGTCTGCTTCGGGAAAGCGGCTCAGCAGGTCCGCCGGCGATCCACATGCGACGATCCGCTCCCCGCAGGTGGCGAAGGCTGTGACGTCAGGGCCGTCCATCGTGGTCACCCGGGACGCTCGCACCACTCGGATCGCTCGGGGCAGCGCTTCTCCTGCCATGACGACCCCGCTCACGCGGTCTCGGCCAGATCCCGGGCGGCGGGCACACCGTGCAGACCGACCGCGGAGCGCACGGCAGAGCGCACGGCCTCCGCAGCGACAGCCGCGGCGACCGCCTCCAACGCCAGCACGCTGGTGATCTCCACCTTGCTGGTTGCCACGGCAAACGCGGTGTCGCCGTCGAGTCCGGTGGCACACGGAGACACCGCCTGCGCGATCCCGCTGTGCCCCGCCTCGGCCAACCGCGCGGTCGCCCGCTTGTCCAACCGCGCATCGGTGGCCACGACGACCAGGGTGGTAGCACGGCCCCAGTCCAGCCGCGGTTTCTCGTCGGTGGCCAACACGTCGACGACCCGCGTCGGGTTCCCGTCCCGGCGTAGCCCGGCGATCACGCGACCGTCCTCCTCGAGGACGTCACCGACGGGGTTGACCGCGGCCCACGCGACGATGGTCGCGCCCTGCGCCGTCGCCCGGGAGGCGCGGCCGAAGCCGCCTTTCATGGCCCCAGCCGTCCCGTCGATCGAGCCGGCCGTCGCCCCCGTCCCGACGCCCACGGTGCCGACCTCCTCGTCGCCCGCGGGAGCGGCCGTGCGGACCGCGGATTCCACCGACTGCGGCGTCGGCCAGGCCCGTCGCCCGAGCTTGAGGTCGTAGATGACGGCCGCGATCACGAAGGGCACGTGATCGCCCGAGGCGAACGTCTCGACGTCTTGCTCAGCAAGGACATGCGCCACATGAGCGGCGGCCGGGAGCCCGTAACAGCTCCCTCCGGTGAGCACGATGGCATCAGCATGGTCGGCTGAACCGCCAGGCTGGAAGACGGGCACGTTGAGGGTGCCTGGGTTCTGGCCGCGCGGCGCCGCCGCGGCGACCGACGACGGGGGCAGCAGGAAGACCGTGAGGCCCGTCGCTGCCTCCTGATCGGTCCAGTGCCCGACCCTAATGCCATCAATGAGTGTCATCCGCCAGCCTCTCGTTGGGTATAGGAAGCTCTTCCTGGTGTCCGCTCGGCGAGCCGGCGGATGGGCCAGACAGCTAGACGTCGCTGGCGAGCTGCAGCCGCCGCGTGTACTCGTGGTGTGCGGGCCGGTAGAATTGCTCGGCCGAGCCCTCGTCCACGATCGATCCCTGTCGCATGACGAGGATGCGATCGGACACATAACGGGTGGCGGCGAGGTCGTGGGAGATGAAGACCGCGCCGAAGCGGTGCTGCTTCTGAAGCCGCTTCACCAAGTTGAGGATCTGCGCCTGGATGGAGACGTCCAGTGCGCTCACCGCCTCGTCGAAGAGGACGAAGCGCGGTTCCGCGACGAGCGCGCGGGCGATGCTCACGCGCTGCCGCTGCCCCCCGGACAGCTGGTTGGGATAGCGGTCCGCGAGCGCGGGGTCCAACCGCACCTGCGTGAGCATCTCCGCCATGCGGCCGCGGCGCTCGGCGCGAGGAACGCCGGTCAGTGCGAGAGGCTCCGCGACCGAGCGGCCCACGGTGAGGCGCGGGTTGAGCGACCACTGTGGGTGCTGCAGCACCACGGCGAGCGAGCCCGGCAGTCGCTTGCGCGGCATCGGCTCCCCGGCGAAACGCACCTGGCCCGCCGAGGGACGCGCCATCCCGAGACACAGCTTGCCGATGGTGCTCTTGCCTGACCCGGATTCGCCGACGAGACCGACCATCTCGCCGGCCCCGATCGTCAGGGACAGTCCCCGGAGCAAGGGCGTACGCACCCGTGACCAGGCCGGCCCGCTGACGTACGCGAACGAGACGTCGTCGAGCTCGACCACGGGGGGTCCGGTCACTGCTCACCTCGGTCGGACTCGTGCCCAGATCCAGCAGCTATCGGCGCGGGCGCGTACAGGTGGCAGAGCACGGCTGCGTCGCCGACTCGGTGATGCTCGGGACGGATCGACGTGCATGCCTCGAACGCGGACGGGCAACGGGTAGCGAACGCACACCCCGGGCACGCGCCGTGAAGCGTGGGCGGCTGGCCCTGGATGGGTTCGACCAGCTCACCGGGCTTCTCGCGGCCGAGGGCCGAGCCGAGCAACGCCCGAGTGTAGGGATGGGCGGGGGCTCGGAACAGGACCTCGGCTCTCGCCTCCTCGACGATGCGCCCGCCGTACATCACCGCCACGCGGTCGCAGAACCGGCGGACGGCGGGGAGGTCGTGCGTGATGATCAACACTGAGGTCCCGCGCTCCCGGGCACGGGACACGAGCAGCTCGAGGATCTCCACTCGAATCGAGGCATCCAGCGACGCTGTCGGCTCGTCGGCGATCACAGCAGCAGGCTCGCGCGCAAGGGCCAGCGCGATCGAGACACGCTGCGCCATCCCGCCGGAGAGCTGATGTGGATATGCCCGCAGCGCTGCGGCGGGGTCCGGGAGCCGCACCTCCGCGAGCAGCGCGCGACCCTCCTCGTCGGACAACCGTCGGTCGAGCGCCCAGCCCATCTGGCGACCGATGCGGGCCGTGGGGTCGAGAGTGCCGATCGGATCCTGGAAGACCGCTCCCAGCCGGTCGCGACGCAGCTGCCGGAGTTCGTCCTCGGACATCTCCGACACAGGCTCCCCGTCGAGGAACGACTCGCCGGCCACCACCCGGGCCGCGGCGTCCATTGCCCCGACTAGTGCCGCGCCGAGGGTGCTCTTTCCCGAGCCGCTCTCACCGACGACGCCGACGACCTCTCCCGGACGCACTGCCAGCGACACGCCGTCCAGAGCCCGCACCGGTGCCTTCCTGGTCCGGTATTCGACGGCGAGGTCGTGGGCCTCGAGGACCGCGGTCACGGCCTCGCCTCCTCACGCAGCGGATCCACGGTCGCCCGCAGCGAGTCGCCGACCAGATTGAAGGCGAGGACGGCGAGCCCCAGCATCAGTCCGGGGATCAACGCATAGGTGGGCGCGATCGTCAGGTAGAGGCGGCCATGTCCGATGAGCGCCCCCAGTGAGGACTGGGGCGGCTGGACCCCGAGGCCGAGGAAGCTGATGCCGCCCTCCACGAGCATCCCCAGCGAGATCGAATAGGTCAGCTGCACGATGACCGCATCACGCATGTTCGGCAGCAGGTGGACGAACAAGATGCGGCCGAGTCGGCCACCGGCCACCTCTGCCGCCGTGACGAAGTCCAGCTCGATGATCCGCAGCGCCTCGGCACGAGCGACGCGGATCATGGTCGGGAGGGTGACCGCGATGATGGCGACGGCCGCGGTGGCCCGGCCGGGGCCGACGATGACCGATACCAGCACGGCAACGAGGATGGTGGGGAAGCTGAACATGACGTCGGTCAGTCGGCTGATGAACTGGTCGATCCGCCGCGAGGTGTAGGCCGCGTAGCAGCCGATGAGGATCCCGACGACGGTCGTGACCAGCACGGCGGCGGCGGAGAGCAGGATCGTGACCCGGATCGCGGCCGCCACTCGAGGCAGCAGCGATCGACCCAGTTCGTCGGTGCCGAAGGGGTAGGCACCGGACACGCCAGCAAGCCGGGGCCCCACGGACGCCAACGGGTCACCGATCGGGAGCACGGGTTGCAGGATGCCCACCCCGAGCAGCAGCACGAGCAGCGTCAACCCGAGCCGGCCGAGACCATCGCCACGGAAGGGGAGACGCAGCGCGCGCCTCCTCGACACATCGAGCCGCAGCGCGGACGCCGGGGCGCTCATGTCGCCGCCCTACGGCCGACCCGCGGATCGATCACGCCGTACAGCACGTCGATGACCATGTTGATGACGACGAAGGCGGCGGCCGCCACGAGCACCACGCCCTGGACGGCGGGATAGTCGCGACGCGCAGCCGAGTCGATCAGGTACTGACCGAGACCGTGCAGCCCGAACAGCTCCTCCGCGATCGCCACCCCGCCCAACAGGTACGCCAGGTAGATCCCCGCGACAGTGACGACCGGTGTGGCGGTGTTGCGCCACAGGTGCCGAGCGTAGATCGTGCGCTGCGGGACGCCGCGCATCCTGGCGGCCGCGACGTAGGGCTCCTGCAGCACGCCGGCAACGGACCGTCGCGTCGTCGCCATGACGAACCCGATCCCCAACGTGGACACCACCGCCGCCGGCGGGATGACGGCCAGCAGGTTCCCCACCGGGTCTTCGAGGAAGGGCGGGAAGACGCCGATGGTGAACGGCACCGCGTACTTGGAGATCAGGTACACCAGCAGCGCGCCGATGAGGATCTCGGGCAGGCTGAGCAATCCTGCGTTGATCAGTCGCGTGGTCGGCGCCGTCGTCCGCCGGCGCGCGGTCAGACCGCCGAGCACGCCGAAGACGACGCCGAGAACCAGCGTGAACAGCCCCGCGACCAGGGCGAGCTCGAGGGTCAACCAGGCCCGTTCGATGATCTCCGACGCCACCGGCGTCCCGCTGCTCAGAGACATGCCCAGGTCACCCCGCAGAAGGGAGCCCAGCCAGCGGGTGAACTGGACGGTCACCGGCTGGTCGAGGCCGTACTGTGCGGTGGTGGCCGCTCGCAGTTGCGGCGTGGCACGCGGTCCGAGCAGGACGTCGGCGTAGCTGCCGGGAACGAGACGCATGGCCACGAAGACGGTGACGGCGATCCCGACCAAGGTCACCGCAGCCACCGCCACCTGGCGCAGCGTGAATCCGATCAGTTGCCGCATGGAGTCAACGAACCGCGGTGAAGTCGGCGACGTAGCGCATCGGGTCGATGTTGCCGTCCCGCTCGGCGATCCTCGCCCTGATCTTGTCCGAACGGTAGGCGATCGTGATCGGGCGGGTGACGAGCGGGATCGTAGAGGCCTGCTCCTCGAGCGCCAGCGCCGCTGCGCGTGCCGCCTCCGCTGCCTGCGCAGCGGGGGCTTGCCAAGCAGCCAGGATAGCTTCGGTGATCTTTCGGTCATCTGGCTCGAAGCCCTTACCGAAACCCGCGGCCAGCTTCGGGCTCCAGTTGACCATCGCCATGGTCGGTCCCGCATACGCGGCGTAGTAGGCCACGCTGGCGTCCATCTTCGCCGGGTCGTCGACCCAGGCCCGCTGCACCCAGACACCCTGCTCCAGGCTGGTCGTCTTCACCTCGACTCCGATCTCGGCGAGGCTCTGCTGGATGACCTGGGCGATGTTGCCCGCCAGGGCCGAGGGGTAGATGATCTCGAACCGCAGGTCACTGCGACCCGCTTCGGCGAGCAGGCGCTTGGCCTTGTCGGTGTCCCGGGTGATCGTGGGAGGCACCGCCTCCTCGCCGAACGTGGCGGAGATGGCTCCCGTCAGCTCCCCGATGCCGCCGAGCGCCACGTTGCGGATCCTGTCCCGGTCGATGCCGTAGGCGATCGCCTGCCGGACCCGTGCGTCCTTGAAAGGAGTGTTGTCCCCCTGCGTGTTGAGCTGGAGGATGTGAAAGTCGGTTCGCTCCTGGACGTCGACGGTCAGACCGGGGACACCAGCCAAGAGGTTCTTCGCGTCCGGCTCGGAGAACTCCGAGAAGTCGATGCTGCCGTCTCGCAGCGCTGCGATCCGGGCGTTGGTGTCGGTGATGATCTCGATGATCAGCCGTTTCGCCTGCGGCACCTCCGAGGTGTGCGGGTTGGGTACGAGTTCCCACCTGCGGTTCTCCTGGTGGCTCTCCACCATGAACGGCCCGGTGCCCATCATCGCCCTGGTCGGGTCCAGCTGGCGGGACTCGATCTCCTGGATGGGGAGGATGGCCGCGGCCGCACCGGTGAGCGCCGGCAAGAACGTGCGCAAGGGCTGCGCCAGGGTGAACCGGACCGTGCGGTCGTCGACCTTCTCCACGCGCGTGTCCGTGCCGATCCACCCGGCCAGTCCGCTGCCGGTCTCGGGATCGAGGATGCGGCGGAAGGTGCCGACCACGTCATCTGCGGTGAGCGGGCGGCCGTTGGAGAACTTCGGCCCTTGACGCAGGGTGAACACGTACGTGGTCGGCGACGGGGTCGCCCACTCGGCGAGCCCGGGCACGACGTTGAGCTTGTCGTCCACCGAGACCAGCGTGTCGTAGATGATCTGGATCAGGTCCCAGGAGGACCGAGGCTGCTGCTGACCGGATCGAGCTGCGTTGCTTCCAGGCTCTTCCCCCAGGTGACGGTCCCCCCGGCGACGGGTGTCGCCGAAGGCTGCGCGCCCGCGGGCGTCTCCCGCTGGCCGCAGCCGGCGAGCAGACCTGGAACCGCCACGCCGGCGCTGCCGAC
>JALYMT010000228.1 GCA_030773555.1 Actinomycetota bacterium
GGCCGGGACGGCGCGAGTCGGCCTCGCCCTGCCCGCGGCTGAAGTGGCGCGGGCGGGCGCCGTGGCCGAGGGGGCGCTGCTGGGCGCGTACGCGTTCCTGCGCTACCGCACCAGTCGCGACGGGCAGAAGCCCCCGGTCGAGGAGTTCACCCTCCTCACCGGGGCCGCCGAGGACGGGCAGGTGCGCGCCGCGGTCGATCGGGCCGCGACCGTGGTGGCCGCGGTGCACCTCGTCCGCGACCTCGTGAACACCCCGCCCTCGGACCTGCACCCGCAGGAGCTGGCCGACGCGGCGACGGCCGCCGCCGCCGAGGCGGATCTCGAGGTGACGGTGCTCGACGAGGTGGCGCTGCGCGACGGCGGCTACGGCGGAATCGTGGGCGTCGGGCAGGGATCGGTGAATCCGCCCCGCCTGGTGAAGATCGCCTACCGGCCCGACGGCGCCGTCCGGCACCTCGCACTCGTCGGCAAGGGCATCACCTTCGACTCCGGTGGGCTCTCGCTGAAGCCGTCGGCCGCGATGGAGTGGATGAAGGCCGACATGGGCGGCGCCGCCGCGGTGATCGGGGCGGTCACCGCCATCGCGAAGCTCGGGCTGCCCGTTGCGGTCACCGCGTGGGCGCCGATGGCGGAGAACATGCCCTCGGGCACCGCCCAGCGTCCCTCCGACGTGCTGACCATCTACGGCGGCAAGACGGTGGAGGTGCTCAACACCGACGCGGAGGGTCGGCTCATCCTCGCCGATGCCCTCGCGGCCGCCAGCGAGGAGCGCCCCGACCTCATCGTCGACGCCGCCACCTTGACCGGGGCGCAGCTGGTGGCGCTGGGCAGCCGCACCGCGGCGATCATGGCGAACGACGACGACGTGCGCGAGAAGGTGCACGCGGCCTCCCAGCGGGCCGGCGAGGCGATGTGGCCCATGCCGCTGCCCGAGGAGCTGCGCAAGTCCATGGACACCGAGGTCGCCGACATCGCCAACATGGGCGACCGCTACGGCGGCATGCTCGTCGCCGGGTTGTTCCTCCAGGAGTTCGTGGGCGAGGGCCTGCAGTGGGCGCACCTGGACATCGCCGGCCCGTCGTTCAACGAGGGCGACGCCTACGGCTACACGCCCAAGGGCGGGACGGGTGCGGCCGTGCGCACCCTGGTGCAGATCGCCGAGGACCTCGCGAGCGGCACCTTCTAGACATTTGCGGGAAAGCCCGGGCGAATCCCCGGCCGGCACTACGCCGTACGGTCGGTGTCCGTCGCTCTCAGTGACATCTTCGTCGGATTTCGTCGAGAGTTGTGCCCAGAGCAACCACCGACCAGAGGAGTTCGAGCGATGTCTCAGCGGGTCCTTGATCGCACAGCGCGCGGTGTCCGGGCCGCGTCCATCGTTCTCGCCGCATCCCTGCTGGGTGCCGGCGGTGCCGCGGCCTTCTCCGCTGGCAACATCGCGGAGACGACTCCGGCGCCGGGCACCTCGGCGCCCGCTCCGGCTCCGTCGGACCCGACGGCGCCGGCGCCGACGCCGACCCCGTCGCCCACCGACTCGACCACGCCGACTCCCTCGCCGGAGCTGGAGCGCAAGATCGCGCAGATCCAGGCCAAGGCCGAGCGGGACATCAAGCGGGAGAAGGCGAAGGCCGAGCGCGAGATCGCGAAGCTCAAGGCCAAGGCCGAGAAGAAGGGCAAGAAGAAGGACGACGACGAGGACGACGACTGATCCTCACCGGGGCGGCCAGCACTGAACGTTGGCAGCACGGGCGGGGCGACCGGCACGAGGCCGGTCGCCCCGTTCGTCGTTCGGCGGCGGGTCAGTCCTCGCGCGAGCGCTGCTCGGCGGCGCGGCGGGCGTTCCACTCCCGCATCCGCTGCGGATAGCCGACCACCCCGGCGTCGTACGACGGCACCCCGAGCTTGTTGGCGAACGCGTGCGCCCGGGCGGCGTCGCCGACCCGACGGCGGGTCCACTCCCCCGAGGCGGCGACGAACACGACCGTCGGAGGCGTGACGGCCGTGGGCGGCTCCACGTAGGCCTCCACGCCGGGATGCGAGCGGGCGAACGCGCTCAGATGCTCCTCGTCGGCCCGCCGCTCGTCGCGGGGGCGCCCGGCAGCACTCGACGAGCGGCGACGGAACAGCCCCATCGCGAGATCCCTTCGGCGCTGTGGCGGCCGCCGCGCGGCAGCCGTACGGACAGATGGACGACCGGTGCCGGCGCGAAGTTCCTGCCCGCCGGCCGCGCACCTCGGTCCGGAGCCCGCTGCGCGCCGCTCAGGAGCTGCCCGGCGATCTCGAGCGTACGCAGCCAGTCCTCGCCCGTCTGCGGATTGCCGTTTCGCGGACGGACAGCCCGCGCGGGCGCGAATTGCTCCCTGGTGGCGGCCGGATGAAAAGATGGGCGTGACTTCCCGACGCTCCTTTTTTTCCGGGCCTTTTCGGGGCACTTGCCGGGCATGACCCGGAGAGCACGGGGGACGACAGCAGGGGACAAGGAGCGGCCATGTCGACCAACGGGACCGACAGCGCGGAGACGTACGACATCGTCATCCTCGGTGGGGGCAGCGGCGGTTACGCCTGCGCGCTGCGGGCGGCGGAGCTGGGCCTGCGGGTGGTGCTGATCGAGCGCGACAAGGTGGGGGGCACCTGCCTGCACTACGGGTGCATCCCGACCAAGGCGCTGCTGCACGCCGGCGAGGTGGCCGACTCCTCCAGGGAGAGCGAGTCGTTCGGGGTCAGGACCTCCTTCGAGGGCATCGACATGCCGGGTGTCAATGCCTACAAGAACGGCGTCATCGCCAAGCTCTATAAGGGCCTCCAGGGGCTGGTGAAGAGCCGCAAGATCGAGTACGTCGAAGGCACCGGCCGGGTCGTCAGCGCCGACACGGTCGAGGTCGGCGACCGGCGCTTCACGGGGCGCTACCTCGTCCTCGCGACCGGTTCGGCGCCCAAGTCGCTGCCCGGCCTGGAGGTCGACGGGGATCGGGTGCTCTTCAGCAACCATGTGCTCACCCTCGACCGGGTTCCCTCCTCCGTGGTCGTGCTCGGCGGCGGCGTGATCGGAGTCGAGTTCGCCAGCGCTTGGCGGTCGTTCGGCGCCGACGTGACGATCGTCGAGGCGCTGCCCCACCTGGTGCCCCTCGAGGACGAGGCCCTCTCCAAGCAGATCGAGCGCGCCTACCGCCGCCGCGGCATCACGTACGAGCTGGGCGTCCGCTTCAGCGGCGTCGAGCGCACCGACGCAGGCGTGCGGGTGTCGCTGGAGAACGGCAAGACGATCGAGGCAGAGCTGCTGCTCGTCGCCGTCGGTCGCGGCCCGGTCTCACAGAACCTCGGCTACGAGGGCATCGGCCTGGAGATGGAGCGCGGTTTCGTCAAGGTCGACGAGTACTGCCGCACCAACCTGCCCAACGTCTACGCCATCGGCGACCTCATCCCGACCCTGCAGCTGGCCCATGTGGGCTTCGCCGAGGGCGTCCTGGTCGCCGAGCAGCTCGGCGGGCTCGCCGTGGCCCCGATCGACTACGACGGCGTGCCCCGGGTCACCTACTCCGAGCCCGAGGTGGCCTCGGTCGGGGTGACGGAGGCGCGGGCGAAGGAGAAGTACGGCGCGGAGGCGGTCGAGACCCTGACCTACGACCTCGCCGGCAACGGCCGCAGCACCATCCTCAAGACCAGCGGCTTCGTGAAGCTCGTCCGGCAGAAGGACGGCCCCGTCATCGGCGTGCACATGGTGGGCAGCCGGGTCAGCGAACTCATCGCCGAGGCCCAGCTGATCTACAACTGGGAGGCCCTGCCCTCCGAGGTCGCCGCCCTGATCCACCCGCACCCCACCCAGTCGGAGGCCGTCGGCGAGGCGCACCTGGCGCTGGCCGGCAAGCCCCTGCACGCCCACGGCTGACCGACTCGCTCACCCAGCAGAGGAGATTCGCATCATGGGGTTCTCGGTGACCATGCCGGCACTCGGCGAGAGCGTGTCCGAAGGGACGGTCACGCGGTGGCTCAAGCAGGAGGGTGAGCAGGTCGAGGTCGACGAGCCGCTGCTCGAGGTCTCGACGGACAAGGTCGACACCGAGATCCCCTCCCCCGCCGCGGGCGTGCTGCAGCGCATCGTCGTGCAGGAGGACGCCACCGTGGAGGTCGGCGCCGAGCTCGCGGTCATCGGTGACGGCGCTGAAGCAGGCGGCGGGAGTGGCGGCGCTCCGGCGGCGGAGCAGCAGGAGCCGGCGCAGGCGCCGGCGCCGACGGAGCAGCCCGCCCCGGAGGAGCCCGAGCCGGGCGTCGGCGAAGGCACCGCTCCCTACGGCGGAGCGCCGGGAGGAGTCAGCGCACCCTCCGAGCAGCCCGCCACCCTCGACCCGGTGCACGAGCAGGAGCAGGCGGGCCAGCAGAGCCAGGCCCCGCAGCAGGACGGGCAGGCGGGCGCGTCGTCCGGGTCGGGCACCCCCGTCACGATGCCGGCGCTCGGTGAGAGCGTCTCCGAGGGCACCGTCACCCGCTGGCTGAAGAAGGAGGGCGAGCAGGTCGAGGCCGACGAGCCCCTGCTCGAGGTCTCCACCGACAAGGTCGACACCGAGATCCCGTCGCCCGCCAGCGGCACCCTCTCGTCGATCAAGGTGCAGGAGGACGAGACGGTCGAGGTCGGCGTCGAACTGGCCACGATCGATGACGGCAGCGGAGGCGGCGGCGCGGCGCCCGCCGCGGAGGAGGTGCCTCCCGCCGCCGAGCCGCAGCCGGAGCC
>JALYMT010000229.1 GCA_030773555.1 Actinomycetota bacterium
GTGGTCAGCCACGTCGGTCTGCTCGTGTTCGGCCTGCTGTACGCGAACAAGGCGACGGCGCTGAACTTCTTCAGCTTCAACGTCGCGGACAACGTGCTGCACGTCGGGGTGATCCTCGCCGGCCTGCTCATCGCGCTGCTGCCGGCTCGCCGGCCCGTCGCCGCCTGACCGCTGCAGGGGGCCAGCGCGCCCCCCGGCGGCCTCCTGATGGGGGGTTGTGCTCTGCCACCGGTGACCAGACGTGTGACCAGACGTGGAGCGGGGCCCCGGGCAGAGGCTCCACACCGGGTCCCTCTCGGACGTTGCGCCGCAGCACCCCCTCACGGACGAGGAAGTGTCCGGGTCAGCCGGCGCCCGCTGCCGGAGGTTCAGTGGGCGGGGACACCGGTCCGGCCGGTACCAGCACGGGTTGGGAGCGAGGCTCATCCCGGTCGACGAGCCACGTTCGCCGGCCGTGCACCCTCGCCTCGTGCGGCGCGACCTCGCCGAGCTCGTCGCCGCGTCAACCGCTGCGCTCATCGTCCCCTGCGCTGCGTTCTTCAGCGTCAGCTTGTCCTGGGGCAGGAGGGGGGTCCGCTGCGGGTGTGCCGCTGGCGTTCGGGCGTCGGCGATGGCCGTGGGCGCCGCTGATCCTCGGGCACTCGCCGGGACCGCGGGCACCGCTGCTGGGGTGGGAGCCGAGGAAGCCGGCGCGCTTGTGGCGGCCAGCGCCGCGCTGGTGATCGTGGCCGCGGCCACCACGAGGACCCTCGCTGTCGCCGGCCAGTCCTCAACGGCCACCAGCGCGCTCGTGGTCGTGACCACAGCCGCAGCCGCGATGATCACCCTCGTGGTCGTCCGCCAGTTCCCAGCCATGCCCCTTACAGCCCCTTCCAAATGCACGAGGGATTGCCGGTCGGGGCTTTCTCCTCGCCAGCGGTCATTTGCATTGTGAGCGTCGAGTTTCAGGGGCACCTGTCCTTGTCGGTGGTGCGGGCTGACGCACGCGAAGAAGTTGTCTCCGTTCTGCGGGGCAAGGGGGAGTCCGTGCGCAGCGCCTGCTCCCCGGTGAGGTTGCTGTTCAGCTCCCGGGAGGCCAGGATCCCCGCGCCCGCCGCCAGCCCCACCAGGACCGCGAGGGCTCCGGCGACGCGGACCAGCCACCGGCGCCACCGCGCGCCCCGCACCGGCTCACGGGGAGGCGCCGGAACGGTGAAACTCGCAGCGGGACCGGACATGGGCAGGGCCTTTCAGGGCGGAATTCCTCCCAGGACGGTAGATGCCCAAGGACGCGACGACCGCAGGCGTTCCAGATCCGTAAGGAAAATTTCCGCGGCGGTCTCCGCGACCGCACCATTCGGCCTAATCGGTGACGTTCCTGCACCTGAATGGCGGCAAGTGAGCTGGGCTGGAAGCTGGGAAGAGCTGGCCGCGCCCGCCTAACTGCCGCCGAAAAGCGGACTCCCACCTCCCAGGAACTGCGGCAGCTGGCGCCGGACATTCACGCCATGCTGGAACTCATCGACGAGATGCACCAGGTCGTTACTGGCCTGCCCGGCCCTCAGCGAGCCCGCAGGCGCGGGGCAGACCCCCCACCCTCAGGTGTAACCGGCGCAACCACCTGCGCCCCAAGACCGCGGCACGTCGACCCAGGTGCTACGGCAGCGCCAACCGGACGGCGACGAGCAGTCCCAGCGCGACGACCAGGGCGCGCAGAACCGGCGCGGGCAGCCGCCGGCCGACGCGCGCGCCGACCTGCCCGCCCAGGACGGAGCCGAGGGCGATCAGCACGACGATGGCCCAGTCCAGGTCGGCGACGGCCGCGAAGACGAGCGCGGCGGCGGCGTTCGCCGCGGTGACCGCGGCGTTCTTCAGCGCGTTGACCACCTGCAGCTCCTCCCCGGTGCCCAGCCCCAGCAGGGCGATGAGGAGCACGCCTTGCCCCGCGCCGAAGTAGCCGCCGTAGATCCCGAGCAAACCCGCTGCTGCCGTCACGGGACGGAAAGCGGCAGGGGCCCGCGCGGTCATCTCCGCCTCCCCGCTCCGGGCGTGTGTTTCCGTGTGGGCCTGCAGTCGGCGGGACAGGGCGGGCTGCACCGCGACCAGGACGCAGGCGAGAAGCAGGAGCGCCGGCACGACCGCCTCGAACGCTGAGGCGGGCAGGATGAGCAGCAGGCAGGCGCCGGTGGCGCCGCCGAGGAGGCTGGCGGCCAGCAGCGGGCGCAGCCGCGGGCCCTGCCCGGCGAGCTCCCGCCGGTAGCCAAAGGTGCCGCTCAGCCCGCCGGGCACCAGGCCGGTGGTATTCGACGCGTTCGCGACCACCGGCGGGACGCCGAGCGCGAGGAGGGTAGGAAAGCTGACCAGCGAGCCGGTGCCGACCACCGTGTTGATCGTGCCGGCAGCCACTCCGGCGAGCAGCACAGCCACCGTCTCCCAGATCCCCACGCGGCCACGGTGACCGTCCCGGCGGCCACGCGTCCAATCCCTTCTTTCGATCAGACACCTGCGTCACAAGCATCGGTCACAGCGGCGCTCTTCGAGCCGCCTAACGCTCACCTGCTACCTGTTCACCTGGTTCGGCTCACCAGCGCCGGCTGTGGCCTCGGGGGTCTTCCCTCGCGGCGGCGCCCGCCCCGACCGCGGGCCCACAAGCCCGTCGCGAGCACGGGACGGGGCGTTCAGACCAGGGCGGTGCCGATCATGCCGTTGCGGGTGACCAGGCCGGCGAGCGCGGCCTCGTCGAGGTCCTGGGTGCCCTCCGGGCGCCGGGGCAGCACGAGGTAACGCGTCTCGGCGCTGGCGTCCCACAC
>JALYMT010000230.1 GCA_030773555.1 Actinomycetota bacterium
CGGCGACGCCGGCCGGGCCGGCGGGGCCGACGCCGACGCGGGCGCCGACGGCTGGGCCGACGGTGACGTCGGTCAGCTCACCGACCGGGGCGTGCCCGTGGGCTCACCGGTGACGCCGGCATAGGCAAGGCAAACCTAAGTACACTCCGAGGCGGCGCCGCCGTCTGGCCCGGGCGCCACCCGAGCCCG
This sequence comes from Actinomycetota bacterium, assembly GCA_030773555.1. GTDB lineage: Bacteria > Actinomycetota > Actinomycetes > JALYMT01 > JALYMT01 > JALYMT01. Next base: position 190 of record JALYMT010000230.1, read on the forward strand.
GAGGTCTGCGATGCGCCACCCCGCCTCGCCGCGAACCTTGCTGCCCGCCCTGCTGTCGGCGCTGGTGCTGGTGCTGGCCGGATGCGGGCAGGGACAGAGCGGGAGCGGGCCGGCCGACGACGAGCTCGTCGTCTACTCCGGGCGCAACTCGGCGCTGGTGAAGCCGCTGCTCGACCGGTTCGCGGCCAGCACGGGGACCAAGCTGTTCGTCCGCTACGGCGGTGACAGCGCGACGACGGCCGCGGCCCTCGCCGAGGAGGGGGTGCGCACCCCGGCCGACGTCTTCTTCTCCCAGGACGCGGGCGCGCTCGGGGCCCTGGGGGCGCAGGGGCGGCTCGACCCGCTGCCGCCGGAGCTCCTCGAGCGCGTCGACGCGCGCTACCGCGCCACCGACGGCACCTGGATCGGGACCTCCGGTCGGGCCCGCGTGCTGGTGTACGACCCCCAGCAGGTCGCCGCGAGCGACCTCCCCGACAGCGTCTTCGACCTCACCGACGCCCGCTGGCGCGGCAAGGTCGGCTACGCCCCCACGAACGCCTCCTTCCAGGCCTTCGTGACCGGGCTGCGCGAGCTGGCCGGCGAGGACCGCGCCCGGGCGTGGCTGACCGGCATGAAGGCCAACGACATCAGGGCCTACGACAACAACGTGCGGGTGCTCGACGCCGTGGAGCGCGGCGAGGTCGCCGTCGGCCTGATCAACCACTACTACTGGTACGAGAAGGCCGCGGAGGTCGGGCAGGACAAGGTGCACTCACGGCTGCACTACCTGCCCGGCGATCCCGGCGGGCTCGTCAACGTGGCCGGCGTCGGAGTGCTGCGCGGCACCGACAAGGGTGCGCAGGCGCGCCGGCTCGTGGAGTTCCTCCTCACCCCGGAGTCGCAGCGCTACTTCGCCGAGCAGACCAAGGAGTACCCCCTCGTCGAGGGGGTGCCGCTCGACGAGGAGCTGCCGCCGCTGTCGAGGCTCGACCCGCCGGCGCTGGACCTGGCGCGGCTGTCCTCGCTGCAGCGCACCCAGGAACTGCTCCGCGAGGTGGGGCTGTCATGACCGGGCTCGCGGGGCACCGGGAGTGAGCACCGCGGTGCAGCTGTGGGCTGCCCACGCTCCCCGGCCCTCGGCGCCCCGCCTGCCGCCCGCGCTGGTGGCCCCTGCCGCCCTGGCCGCCGCCGTGGCGCTGCTGCCGCTGGTCTACCTCGCGGTCCGGGCGCTCGACCGGGGGCCGGGGTACGCCCTCGACGTCCTCGCCGACGCGCGCACCGCCGGGCTCGTCGCCCGCAGCCTCGCCCTGGCCGGCACCGTCACCGCCGCCTCCCTGGTGCTCGGCATCTCGCTGGCCTGGTTGGTGACCCGCAGCGGGCTGCCCGGCCGCGGGGCCTGGGCCGTCCTCGCCGCGTTGCCGCTGGCCGTGCCGACCTACGTAGCGGCCACCATGTGGCTCTCGCGCTTCCCCGCGGTGCACGGCTTCGCCGGAGCCGCCCTCGTCCTCACCCTGTGCTGCTACCCGTACGTCTACCTCCCCGTGGCCGCCGCCCTGGAGCGTGCCGACCCCGCTCTCGAGGAGGTGTCGCGCGGACTGGGCCGCACGCCGTGGTCCACCTTCTTCGGGGTGACGCTGCGGCAGGTGCGCCCCGCGGCGGCCGGCGGCGGGTTGCTGGTGGCGCTCTACGTGCTCTCGGACTTCGGCGCGGTGCAGATCCTGCGCTACGACACGTTCACGCGCGCCATCTTCACCGCCTACCGCTCGGGATTCGACCGTGTTCCGGCGGCGGTGCTGGGCTGCGTGCTGGTGGGGGTCACGATCGCCGTGGTGGCCGCCGAGTCCCGCACCCGGGGCCGGGCGGCGCACGCCCGACTCGGCAGCGGCTCCCCGCGCCCCGCGCGGCGGGTGCCGCTGGGCCGCTGGACCCCGCTGGCC
>JALYMT010000231.1 GCA_030773555.1 Actinomycetota bacterium
CGAACCTCTATCGGTGATGCTGCAGGTCAGCGCCTCCAGCGGACCGATCTTGTCCGATAGCCCCGTCCGCTTTGTTTTCCCGCTGAGGGGCCCCATCCGGCACATGATCATCGCGCTGCCTCGACGCCGCGAGCCACCATCCGGTGGTCCCATGGCACGCGGGTCAGAGGCGGGGGTCCACCGGCTCGGACTCCAGCGCCAGCACGGCGAAGACGCACTCGTGCACCCGCCACAGCGGCTCGCCGCGGGCCGCCCGCTCCAGTGCCTCGAGGCCGAGGGCGTACTCCCGCACGGCGAGGGACCGCTTGAGGCCCAGCCTCCGGGGGCGCAGCCGGTCGAGATTGGCCGGTTCGGTGTAGTCGGGTCCGTAGATGATCCGGAGGTACTCCCGGCCGCGCACCTTGAGCCCCGGCTGCACCAGGCCCTTGCGGCCGCGGGTCAGGTTCGCCGCCGGCTTCACCACCATGCCCTCTTCGCCGTCGACGGTGAGCTCCTGCCACCACGTCGCAGCGGCGGCGACAGCGCGAGGGTCGGTGGTGTCGACGAGCAGCCGCCGCGTCGGGCGAGCGTCTCGGGGTCGGCGGCGACGAGGCGGTCGGCGAGGTCGAGATGCCAGGCGTGCGGCCGGTCGTGGTGAACCGCACCCTCGGTAGCGAGCAGCTGGAACGGCGCGAGGCGTACGCCCGCCAACCCGTCCGTGGGCCAGCAGTAGCGCCGGTAGGCGGCGGTGAACGCCTCGGCGTTCGCCTCGCGGGCCCGCGTACGGCCGAGCAGCGCAGCCACGTCCAGGCCCGACGCGGCGGCCTGCTCGAGCACGGCGGTGGCGGCCGGCAGGGCCGTACGGGCGGCGGCCCCGACGGCGGCGTACTGGGAGCGCAGCAGGTCCTCGGCCTTCGCGCTCCACGGCAGCAGCTCCGCGTCGAGCAGCAGCCACGGCGTGCCGAGCTCGTCGAAGAGCCCGGCCCGCTCGGCGGCGGCGCGCAGCCGCTCCAGGAGCTGCCCGGTCAGCGCGGGCGGGAAGAACGGCCGGCCCGTACGGGTCCAGACGGCCCCGCAGGCGTCGCCGGGTGCGCCGAAGCGGGCGCAGGCGGCGGCGAGGTCCCGGCAGACCAGGGCCACGGCCCGCGAGCCCATGTGCTTTCCTCGCACACGACCGCGTCGACCCCGTCGCTCCGGTAGGCCTCGAACGCCGCGTCCGGGTGCTCGAGCAGATCGCCGCTGGCAGCGGTGGCGACCGGGCTCATGGCCGGGGGCAGGTAGAGCAGCCAGCGGGGGTCGACGGCGAAGCGGCTCATCACCTCGAGAGCGGCGGCGGCGTTCTCCTCCCGCACGGTGACCCGCCCCGCGTGCCGGGTCTCGACGACCCGCCGGCCGGTGACGTCGGCGAGGTCGAGCACCTCCGGGTCGCGGCGGGCGGCTGGCCCGGCGATGCCCGGCGTGGCCGGCTCGGCCTCGGCGTTGGCCGGGAAGGGCTTGGCGGGCTCGTAGTACACCCGGGCCGGCGGCACCGCGACCAGCTCGCGCTCCGGATAGCGCAGCGCGGTGAGCCTGCCACCGAAGACGCAGCCGGTGTCGAGGCAGAGCGTGTCGTTGACCCACTCCGGCGTCGGCACCGGCGTGTGCCCGTAGAGCACGGGCGCCGGGCCGCGGTAGTCCTCCGCCCACGGGTAGCGCACCGGCAGGCCGAACTCGTCGGTCTCCCCCGTGGTCTGCCCGTACAGGCAGAACTCCCGCACCCGCCCCGAGGCCCGGCCGTGGAGGCGCTGGGGCAGCCCGGCGTGGGCCACGACGAGGCGGCCGCGGTCGAGGACGTAGTGGGAGATCAGCCCGTCGAGGAAGCGCTCGACGTCCTCGCGGAACGTCGGGGGCTCCCCCTCCAGCTGGGCCAGCGACTCGGCCAGGCCGTGGGTGACCTGCACGTTGCGGCCGCGCAGTGCCCGCAGCAGCTTGTTCTCGTGATTGCCCGGCACGCAGAGGCCGTCGCCGGTGGCGACCATGCCCATGACCAGGCGCAGGACGCCGGGGGTGTCGGGGCCGCGGTCGACGAGGTCACCGACGAACACCGCCCGTCGGCCCTCGGGGTGCGGCGCGCGCACCGCGCGACCCTGGTCGTCGCGCTGCAGCTGGTAGCCGAGCTCGCCCAGCAGGGTCTCCAGCTCCGCGCGGCAGCCGTGCACGTCGCCGATCACGTCGAACGGCCCGGTCTCGTGCCACAGGTCGGAGAACAGCCGGGTACGCGTGACGGCGGCCGCCGCCACCTCGTCCTCGGTTCTGAGCACGTGGACGACGCGGAAGCCCTCGCGCTGCAATCCGCGTAGGCCTCGGCGGAGCTGGTCGCGCTGGCGGCGCAGCACGTGGGGGCCGAACGAGCGGTCCGGGCGGCTCGCGTTGCGCTCCGCGCAGACCCGCTCGGGGAGGTCGAGCACGATCGCGACGGGCAGCACGTCGTGCTCGCGGCCGAGGGCGACGAGCTGCTTGCGCGCCTCGGGCTGCACGTTGGTCGCGTCAATCACCGTGAGCCGCCCGGCCGCCAGCCGCTTGCCCGCGATGTAGTGCAGCACGTCGAACGCGTCGCCCGTGGCGCCCTGGTCGTTCTCGTCGTCGGCGACCAGGCCGCGGCAGAAGTCGCTGGAGAGCACCTCCGTCGCCCGGAAGTGGGCGCGGGCGAACGTGGACTTGCCCGAGCCGGTCACGCCGATGAGCACGACGAGGCTGAGCGCGGGCACAGTGACGGCGTTCACGACGCCGCCTCCCTGTGCTCGCCGACGCGCCGGAACACGGCCATCTGGGTCGGCGGGCCGACCTCGGGGTCGTCGGCGCCGACGGGCAGGAACCGCACCTCGTACGCCCACTGCCCGGCCACCCGCCCGGCCCACTCCTGGAACTCCGTACGGGTCCACTCGAACCGGTGGTCGCGGTGCCGGAACGCGCCGGAGGCGAGCCCCTCGAAGCGCACGTTGTGCTCGACGTTCGGGGTGGTGACGACGATGGTGACCGGGGCGGCCTCGCCGAAGAGGACCCGCTCGAGCGCGGCCAGCCGGGGCGGGTCGACGTGCTCGATCACCTCCATCAGCACTGCGGCATCCAGCCCGGCGAGGCGCTCGTCGCGGTAGGTCAGCGACGACTGGAACAGGCGCAGCCGCTCGCGCTGACGCTCGGGCATCCGCTCGAGCCGCAGCCTGCGGAACACCCGGCCCAGCGCCACCGAGAGCAGGCTCGAGGCGGCGTACGGCCGGTCGTTGACGTACTGGCCGAGGGTGAACCCCTCCCGAGCGGGGCCGGTGCGGCCGCGGACGAGGCCGATCGGGTCCACCTCGAGCAGCAGCGCCGCGGTGCACCGGCCCTCGCCGGCCTCTGGGTAGAAGACGTGGGCGCTGCCCACGGACACGTCGAACGCCTGGACGCGGCCGGGGTGTTTATGCAGCAGGAAGCCTAGGTCGGTCGCGGCTTCGCGGGTCGTGGTGATCGTGAGCAGCACGATCGGCCATCCTCCCCGACCGCGGCGCCCGCGTCCCCTGATTTGTCCGCCGCCACGCGGGCCGCGAAGCCGACCATGTGTGGGCGGCCGAAAGATCGACATCGACGTATCCCGGGAGCCGCGCCGCGCGGCGCCCGCGAAACGTCGACGTCGATCACAGGGAAGGGGGAGATCCGCTCCTGGAGAACCGCGGGGCCCCGTTACCGTCCTCAGGTGGCCCGGCTGCGCGCCCTGCCCGAGGAGGAGCAGCGCGACCGGCTCGCGCTATCCCAGCGCCGTACGGAGCTGCTCCCTTGATGCCGCGGAGGTGCTCTCGTGAGGTGCCTGGTCCTGCACGCGCGGGCTCGCGGTCTCTGGGTCTGGGCGGTGCGCCGGGCCACCGAGGAGGAGGCGTACGTCCTCGGCGGCGCGCTGCTCGCCCTCGGGCTGGCGGCGTACGTCGCCTTCGGCGCGCGGCGGCAGGCGCCGGAGTGAGCCGCCCCCTGCCCGGGCTCGTGATCCTGAAGGCCCGTCGTCGTCCTGGCCGCGCGGAACCTTCAGAATCATGGCGGGGGCCTACTTCAGCAGCTGGCGGGCCATGACGACCCGCTGCACCTGGTTGGTGCCCTCGTAGATCTGGGTGATCTTGGCGTCGCGCATCATCCGCTCGACGGGGTAGTCCTTCACGTAGCCGTAGCCGCCGAGCAGCTGCACCGCGTCGGTGGTGACCGCCATTGCCACATCGGAGGCGTAGCACTTGGCGGCGGCGCCGAAGAACGGCAGGTCGGGCTCGTCGCGCTCGGACTTCGCGGCCGCGACATAGGTCAGCTGCCGCGCGGCCTCGAGCTTCATCGCCATGTCGGCGAGCATGAACTGCACGCCCTGGAACTCCGCGACCGCCTTGCCGAACTGCTGGCGCTCCTTGACGTAGCCGACGGCGAAGTCGAGGGCGCCCTGAGCGATGCCGACCGCCTGCGCGGCGATCGTGACCCGGGTGTGGTCGAGGGTGCGCATGGCGGTGCGGAAGCCGGTCCCCTCGGCCCCGATCATGCGGTCGGCGGGCAGGCGGACGTCGTCGAGGTAGACCTCCCGGGTGGGCGAGCCCTTGATGCCGAGCTTGCGCTCGGGCGCACCGAAGCTCACGCCGGCGTCGGCCTTCTCGACGACGAACCCCGAGATGCCCTTGGTCCCCACACCGGGCGTGGTCACCGCCATCACCGTGTAGTAGTCGGAGACGCCGGCATTGGTGATCCACTTCTTGGCGCCGCGCAGCACCCAGCCGTCGCCGTCGCGCTCCGCGCGGGTGCGCATCGCGCCGGCGTCGCTGCCCGCCTCGGACTCCGAGAGCGCGTACGAGAACATCGCCTCGCCGCGCGCGACCGGCGGCAGGTAGCGGCTCTTGAGCTGCTCGGAGCCGGCGAGCAGCAGCGGCATCGTGCCGAGCTTGTTCACCCCCGGGATGAGCGACGCGGAGGCGTCGACCCGGGCGACCTCCTCGATCACGATGCAGGTCGCCAGGGCGTCGCCGCCGGCCCCTCCGTACTCCTCCGGCAGGTGGATCGCGGCGAAGTCGGCCTGCCGCAGCGCGTCGTACGCGGCCTGCGGAAACTCGCTCTTCTCGTCGACCTCCGCCGCGTACGGCGCGATCTTGTCCTCGCAGAGGGCCCGCACCGCCTCGCGGAGCATCGCGTGCTCCTCGGGCAGCCGGTAGGCCTCGAAGTCGGTCATGTCCCGAGGGTACGGTCGCGCCATGTCCTATGGCGATGAAGACACCGTGCGCCGGCTGCGCGACGACACTTCCGTGTGGGCCGTGGTCGGCCTGTCGGGCGACCCGGGGCGCCCTGCCTACGGCGTGGCCCGCTTCCTGCAGGAGCAGGGCAAGCGGATCGTGCCCGTGCACCCCAAGGCGGAGACCGTGCACGGGGAGCAGGGCTACGCGTCGCTGGTCGACGTGCCGTTCCCGGTCGACGTGGTCGACGTGTTCGTGAACTCCGCCCTCGCCGGCCCGGTCGCCGACGAGGCCGTGGCGATCGGGGCCAAGGCGGTCTGGTTCCAGCTCGGGGTGGTCGACGAGGACGCCTACCGCCGCACGACCGAGGCGGGCCTCGAGATGGTCATGGACCGCTGCCCCGCGATCGAGTGGCCCCGCCTCGCCCGCTAACCCCAGCGTGATCATGCACTTCGGGCGTTGATCGTGCACTTCCGTGCCGCCCTTGACTTATCGACTGTCGTTGCTATCGTAAAGACAATATAACGATTTCCGATAGGTGGGAGACCTCGATGACCGAGTCGAGATGGACCCGCTGGAGCCGCGGTGACCAGACGCTGATCGAGGGGTTGCTCGTCCTGGCCCTCGTCGGGGTGCTCGCGTTCGGGGTCGCCCCGGCGGTCCTGGGTTATCTGGGCGTCGGGCTCTGCGACCGATCGGACCTGAGCAGCTGCGCCGACGTCGTCACGCTCGAGGCGCCGTTGGAGCGGCCCCCCGCGCTCCCCGACCTGCCCGCCACTGCCGGTGTCCAGGTGACCGGTCACCACACCGTCACCCTCGCCGTCACCGACCCGACCCCCGGCCAGCGGCTGGCGCATTTCGCCGTCCGGCTCGGGGGCTCCCTGCTCGCCCTCGCGGTCCTGGTGCTGCTCCTCCAGGTCGCGCGCAGCCTGCGCACGGGCGACCCGTTCACCCCCGGCAACGCCCGCCGGATCTTCGCGATCGCCCTGCTCCTGGGGGTCGGCGGCACCCTGGTCCAGTTCCTCGACGGCATCGTGCGCATCGACCTCATCACCTCCACCGCCGCCCGCAATCTCACCCCGCCCGGCGCCGACCTGTCCCTCCTGCCCCTGTACGCGGGGGTCGTGCTCGGCTTCCTCGCCCAGGTCATGCGGGTCGGCGCACGCATGCGCGAGGAACTCCAGGGCGTGGTCTGAGGTGCCCGACGACGACGCGCACCGCATCGAGGTGACCCTCGACAAGGTGCTGGCCGACCGGGGCATGACCCTCACCGAGCTGGCGGAGCGGGTGGGCGTGACCATCGTCAACCTGTCCGTGCTCAAGAACGGGCGCGCGAAGGCGGTGCGCTTCTCCACGCTGACCGCGATCTGCCGGGAGCTGGGCTGCCAGCCGGGTGACCTGCTGCGCTACCGGGAGGCCTGAGGCGGCAGCGTCTTCGCCGCCGCCGCGTCGCGCAGCTCGCGCTGGAAGCCGGCCATCCGCTCGCGCAGCTCCTCGTCGGCCGCCGCGAGGATCCGTACGGCCAGCAGGCCGGCGTTGCGCGCCCCGCCGATGGCCACGGTGGCGACCGGGACCCCCGCCGGCATCTGCACGATCGAGAGCAGGGAGTCGAGCCCGTCGAGGGTTTTCAGGGGCACCGGCACCCCGATCACCGGCAGCGGGGTGACCGCGGCGAGCATGCCGGGCAGGTGTGCGGCCCCGCCGGCACCGGCCACGATGACGCGCAGCCCGCGCCCGGCGGCCTGCTCCCCGTACGCGAGCATCTCCCGCGGCATCCGGTGCGCGGAGACGACGTCGGCCTCGTACGCGACGCCGAACTCCCCGAGGGCCTCGGCCGCCGCGCGCATCACCGGCCAGTCGGAGTCGGAGCCCATGACGACGCCGACGAGCGGCGCGCTCACCCGACGATCTCCCCGCGCAGGTAGGCCGCGGCGTGCCGGGCCCGCTCCCGCAGGTCCTCGGGATCGTCGCCGGTCACCGTGACGTGGCCGACCTTGCGCCCCGGCTTCACGTCCTTGCCGTAGACGTGCACCTTCAGCCCCGGGTCGCGGGCCATGACGTGCAGGTAGGCCGGATAGAGGTCGGGATAGTCGCCGCCGAGCACGTTGGCCATCACCGCGTACGGGGCGCGGGCGCGCGGATCGCCCAGCGGCAGGTCGAGGACGGCGCGCAGGTGCTGCTCGAACTGGCTGGTGACGGCGCCCTCGATCGTCCAGTGCCCGCTGTTGTGTGGCCGCATCGCGAGCTCGTTGACCAGCACGCGCCCGTCGGCGGTCTCGAACAGCTCGACCGCGAGCAGCCCGGTGACGCCCAGCTCCTGGGCGATGCGCAGCGCGACCCGCTCGGCCTCGATCGCGGTGTCCTCGTCGATCGGGGCCGGGGCGAGCACCTCGCGGCAGACGCCGTCGCGCTGCACGGTCTCGACGACCGGGTACGCCGCCGCCTGCCCGTGCGGACTGCGGGCCACGAGCGCGGCCAACTCCCGGCGGAACGCGACCCGCTCCTCGGCGATGAGCTGCGCCCCGCGACGGGCGGCATCGGCGAGCACGCGGGAGGCGGCGGGCTCGTCCTCGACGACCCAGACGCCCTTGCCGTCGTAGCCGCCGCGGGTCGTCTTGAGCATCACCGGCCAGCCCGTCTCGACGGCGAACGCGACGACGTCGGCGGCGTCGCGGACCCGCCGCCAGCGCGGGCAGGGCACGCCCGCGGCGGTCAGCCGCTCGCGCATGACCGCCTTGTCCTGCGCGTGCACCAGCGCGGCCGGCCCCGGGTGCACGGCCACGCCATCCGCCGCGAGCGTCTCCAGATGCCCGGTCGGCACGTGCTCGTGGTCGAACGTGACCACCGCACAGCCGGTGGCGAAGCGCCGCAGGGCGTCGAGGTCGCGGTAGTCCCCCACGACCACGTCGGAAATCACCTGCGCCGCGCTCTCGTCGCGGCTGGTAGCCAGCAGGCGCAAGCGCGCCCCGAGCGGGGCGGCCGCCTGCTGCAACATGCGCGCCAGCTGCCCGCCCCCGACGACGCCGACCACCGGGAAGGTCACGCCGAGCGAGCCTACCGACCGCCGCCCCGGCCCACCCCCGCCGTGATCGACATCGACGTTGCGCGCCCGCCGCGCGCGGGTCGGCCGCGGAAGCGTCGATGTGGATCACGGGGGGTATAGATCCACAGGCCCTGGGCGTCCCCGGATCGCGTCGCGGGGCTGGTCGACTCCGGCGCCGGCGTCAAACGTGACCGCCATGTCGACTCCCCTGCCTCCCCTGCCCGACTTCTTCGTCTCCCACGGCGTCCGCTTGGGCGACGCGCGCGCTGCCGGCTTGACCCGGTCCGAGCTGGACGGCCCGCTCTGGGTGCGGCCGCATCGCGGGCTGCGGCAGTGGTCGGCGGCCTCGCCGAGTACGTGGACGCGGGTCGCCGCGGCCGGTGCCCTCCTGCCGCCCGGAGGCGCCCTGGGAGGGTGGGCGGCCGCCTATCTGCTGGACGCCGGCGGCGCCGACGGGGAGGCCGCCGGAGGAGCAGCTCTCCCCGTGCCGCTGCTCCTGCCGCCGCCGTTGCAGCTGCGACCGAGACCGGGACTGCTGCGCTGGCACAGCCCCCTCGCCCCCGACGA
>JALYMT010000232.1 GCA_030773555.1 Actinomycetota bacterium
GGTCAGCGCGCCGCCCACGCGGCCCGCTCGGCGACCCGTGCTCCGAGCGCGGCCAGCTGCTCACGGACCCGGACCGGTGCGGTGCCGCCGTACGCGGCGCGCGCCGCCAACGCGCCCTCGACGGCGAGGACCGTACGGACCTCGGGGGTGAGCAACGGGGAGACGGCGGCGAGGTCGGCGTCGCTGAGGCTGAGGTCCTCGAGGCCGATGCCCCGCTCCTCGCAGCGGCGCACGCAGGCGCCGGCGACCTCGTGGGCCTCCCGGAAGGGGACGCCGCGGCGGACGAGCCACTCGGCGACGTCGGTGGCGAGCGCGAAGCCCGAGGGAGCCGCCGCGGTCATGCGGTCGGCGGCGAATCGCGCCGTGGCGATCATGCCGGCCATCGCGGGGAGGAGGAGCAGCAGGGTGTCGACCGCGTCGAACGCGGGCTCCTTGTCCTCCTGCAGATCGCGGTTGTAGGCGAACGGCAGGCCCTTGAGGGTGGCGAGGAGCCCGGTGAGGTGCCCGAGGAGCCGGCCGGACTTGCCGCGGGCCAGCTCGGCGATGTCGGGGTTCTTCTTCTGCGGCATGATCGAAGAGCCGGTGGAGTAGGCGTCGTCGAGGCGCACCCAACCGAACTCCTGCGAGGCCCACAGGCAGACCTCCTCGCCGAGCCGCGACAGGTGCGCACCCAGCAGGGCGGTGACGAAGAGGAACTCGGCGACGAAGTCGCGGTCGCTGACCGCGTCGATGGAGTTGGCGACCGCCCCGTCGAAGCCGAGTTCGGCGGCGGTGGCGAGGGGGTCGAGGGGCAACGAGGAGCCGGCGAGCGCGCCCGCGCCCAGCGGCGAGAACGCGGCGCGCGCGTCCCAGTTGCGCAGCCGGTCGAGGTCACGGTCGAGGGCGTGGACGTGCTTGGCCAGCTCGTGCCCGAAGGCCACCGGCTGCGCGTGCTGCAGGTGGGTGAAGCCAGGGGCGGGGGTGTCGACGTGCCGCTCGGCCTGCGCCAGCAGCGCGCCCTGGAGCTCCACCACGGCAGCGGCCACGTCGCGGGCAGCGTCGCGCAGGTAGAGCCGCAGATCGGTGGCCACCTGGTCGTTGCGGCTGCGCCCCGCGCGCAGCTTGCCGCCGAGGGCTCCCAGGCGCTCGACCAGCCCGCGCTCGAGCGCGGTGTGCACGTCCTCGTCGTCGATCGTGGGCGTGAACGTGCCGTCGGCCACGTCGGCCTCGAGCTCGTCGAGGACGGCCAGCATCCGCGCGAGCTCTCCGTCGTCGAGGAGCTCCGCGCGGCGCAGCACGCGGGCATGCGCCCGGGAGGCCCGCAGGTCGTACGGCGCGAGCCGCCAGTCGAACTGCACGCTGACCGAGAGCCGGGCGAGCGCGTCGGCGGGACCGGACGCGAACCGCCCGCCCCACAGGCGCAGCCCGGGATCGGGCGGAGCAGGAGCGCTGGGAGGCGAGCCGGGTGTCACTTCCCCAGCCTCGCGTCGCGGCGCGCGGCGATGCGGCTGGGCAGTCCCCACAGCTCCACGAAGCCCTTCGCCAGGGACTGGTCGAACGTGTCGCCGGCGTCGTACGTCGCGAGGTCGTAGTCGTACAGCGAGGCGTCGCTGCGCCGCCCGGTCACGACCGCGCGCCCGGCGTGCAGGACCAGCCGTACGTCGCCGCGGACCGGCGCGTTCGCGTCGTCGACGAAGCCGTCGAGGGCCCGCTTGAGCGGCGAGAACCACAGCCCGTCGTAGACGAGCTCGCCCCAGCGCTGGTCGACGCTGCGCTTGAAGCGGGCCAGGTCACGCTCGACGGTGACGTTCTCGAGCTCCTGGTGGGCGGCGATGAGGGCGATCGCGGCGGGCGCCTCGTACACCTCGCGGCTCTTGATGCCGACGAGGCGGTCCTCGACGAGGTCGAGACGGCCCACGCCCTGCGCGCCGGCGCGGGCGTTGAGCTCCTCGATGACCTGCAGCGCGCTGAGCTTGCGCCCGTCGATCGCCACCGGCACGCCGCCTTCGAAGGTGAGGACGAGCTCGTCGGGCTCGCGCACCAGGCCGGGGTCGGCGGTGTAGGCGTACACGTCCTCGATCGGCGCGTTCCAGATGTCCTCGAGGAAACCCGTCTCCACCGCGCGACCCCAGACGTTCTGGTCGATGGAGTAGGGCGACTTCTTCGTCACGTCGATCGGCAGGCCCTTCTCCTCGGCGAACGCGATCGCCTTGTCGCGGGTCATGCCGGAGTCGCGTACGGGTGCGAGGACGCGCAGGTCGGGGGCGAGCGCGCCGATGCCGACCTCGAAGCGAACCTGGTCGTTGCCCTTGCCGGTGCAGCCGTGGGCGACCGCCGTGCCGGCGTGCCGGCGGGCGGCGGCGACCAGGTGCTGGGCGATCAGCGGGCGGGACAGCGCCGAGACCAGGGGGTAGCGGTCGAGGTAGAGGGCGTTGGCCTTGAGGGCGGGGACGCAGTAGTCCTCGGCGAACTCGTCGCGCAGGTCGAGGACCTCCGCCTCGACGGCGCCGCAGGCCAGGGCGCGCTCGCGGATCACGTCGAGGTCCTCACCGCCCTGCCCGACGTCCGCGGCCACGGCCACCACCTCGGCGCCGGTCTCGGCGGCGATCCAGCCGATGGCGACGGAGGTGTCGAGTCCTCCAGAGTAGGCGAGCACCACGCGCTCGGTCACGGGCTTCCTCCTGTCAGGCGGGATACGGGGGGCGGGGTGGCGCCTTCGGCCAGGCGCAGCAGCGTGGCCGCGACGTCGCTGCCGCCCGTGGAGTCGCGGCAGATGACCAGCACGGTGTCGTCACCGGCGATGGTGCCCATGACGAGGGCGGCGCCGGCGGCGTCGAGCGCCGAGGCGAGGAACTGCGCGGCCCCGGGCGGGGTGTGCAGCACGACGAGGTTGGCCGCGGCCTCGGCCGAGACCAGCAGCTCCTCGCAGAGGCGGGCGAGGCGGGCGTCGCGAAGGCCCCGGCCACGTGCCGGCCCCGGAGCGCGCGGCGTGCGGTCGCCGCCCTCGGCGGGCACCGCGTAGACGAGCACGCCGTCGGCGTCGCGGATGCGCACCGCGCCGAGCTCGTCGAGATCGCGCGACAGCGTGCCCTGGGTGACCTCGAAGCCCTCGGTGGCGAGCAGCCGGGCCAGCTCGCCCTGCGAGCGCACCCGGGTGCGCGCGAGCAGCTCGACGATGCGCTGGCGGCGGGCCGCCGGGGTGCGGGCGACGCCCGGGCCGCCGGCCGAGGCGACGCTCACCAGCTGGCTGCCGCGACGTCCAGGGCCGCCGGCACCGCCGCGATGAAGCCATCGGCCTGCTCGTCGGTGAGGACCAGCGGCGGCACGAGACGCAGGACGTCGGATGCCACGGCGTTGACCAGGTAGCCCGCCTCGCGCAGCGCGTTCTCGGCGGCCTTGGCGACCGGCCCGGCGAGCACGACGGCGAGCATCAGGCCGGTGCCGCGCACCTCGCGGATCAGGGGATGCCCGAGTGCTTCGAGCGCCCCGGTGAGCCGGTTGCCGAGATCCTTGGCCCGGCCGGCCAGGTCGTCACGGGCGACGGTTTCGAGCACGGCCAGCCCGGCGGCGCAGGAGATGGGGTTGCCCCCGAAGGTGGTGCCGTGCTGGCCGGGGCCGAGCAGCCCCGCGGCCGGGCCGAAGGCGACGCAGGCGCCGAGGGGCAGCCCGCCGCCGAGCCCCTTGGCCAGGGTGACCACGTCGGGGTCGATGCCCGCGGCCTGGAAGGCGAACCAGGCCCCCGTGCGGCCAATTCCGGTCTGCACCTCGTCGAGCACGAGCAGGGCCCCGTGCTCGGCGCTGACCGCGCGGGCGGCCGCCAGATAGCCCTCGGGGGCGGGCACCACGCCGCCCTCTCCCAGCACCGGCTCGAGCACCACGGCAGCGGTGCGCGAGGTGACCGCCTGGCGGAGGGCCGCGACGTCGCCGTACGGCACGAAGGACACCTCCCCGGGGAGCGGGAGGAAGGGCTCGCGCTTCGCGGGCTGGCCGGTGAGGGCCAGTGCACCCATGGTGCGTCCGTGGAAGCTGCCCGTCGCCGCGACGACGTGCGGGCGCCCGGTGCGCCGGGCCAGCTTGAAGGCCGCCTCGTTGGCCTCGGCGCCGCTGTTGCAGAAGAACACGCGGCCGTCGCGCCCGAGCAGGCCGAGCAGGCGCTCGGCGAGCGCGACCACGGTCGGGTGCGCGTACAGGTTCGACACGTGCCCGAGCGTCGCGACCTGACGGCTGACCGCCTCGACGACTGCCGGGTGGGCGTGGCCGAGCACGTTCACGGCGATGCCGGCGACCAAGTCGACGTAGGAGCGCCCCTCGTCGTCCCAGACCGTCGCGCCCGCACCGCGGACCAGCGTCAGCGGCGGCGTGCCGTAGGTGCCCATCACCGCGGCGTCCCAGCGCTCCAGCACGTTCACGGCAGTACCTCCGTTCCGATTCCCTCGTCGGTGAACACCTCGAGCAGCAGGCTGTGGGGCACCCGCCCGTCGAGCACGTGCGCCTTCGCGACGCCCCCGCGGACCGCGCGCAGGCACGCCTCCATCTTGGGGGCCATGCCGGCCGACAGCGTGGGGAGCAGGGCCGCGAGCTCGTCGGCCCGCAGCGAGCTGACCACCTCCTCGCTGCGCGGCCAGTCGGCGTACAGGCCCTCGACGTCGGTGAGGACGACGAGCTTCTCCGCGCCGAGCGCGACGGCGAGGGCGGCGGCGGCGGTGTCGGCGTTGACGTTGTAGACCTCGCCGCCCTCCCCGCGGGCCACGCTGGACACCACCGGGATGCGCCCGTCGTCGAGCAGGCCGCGGACGACCCCGGGCTCGACGTGCACGACGTCGCCGACGAGGCCCACGTCGACCGGCTCGCCGTGGACGAGCGCGGGGCGGCGCTCGGCGGTGAACAGCCGCGCGTCCTCCCCCGACATGCCGACCGCGAAGGGGCCGTGCGCGTTGACCAGGCCGACGATCTCGCGCTGCACCTGGCCGACGAGGACCATGCGGACCACCTCGAGGGTCTCGGGCGTGGTGACCCGCAGGCCGCCGGCGAACACCGACTCCACCCCGAGCCGCTCGAGGTGCGCGCTGATCTGCGGGCCGCCGCCGTGGACGACGACCGTACGGATGCCGGCGTAGCGCAGGAACACCACGTCCTCGGCGAAGGTGCTGCGCAGGCCGGGCTCGGCCATGGCGTGCCCGCCGTACTTCACCACGACGGTGCGTCCGGAGAAGCGCTCGAGCCAGGGCAGCGCCTCGACGAGGGTGGCGGCCTTGGTGCGGGCGGTGCCGGGGTCGTGGGACGCCACGGTCGCGCTCACGTGGAGTACGACGAGTTCTCGTGCACGTAGGTCTCGGTCAGGTCGTTGGTCCACACGGTCGCCGTGTCGGGACCGGCGTGCAGGTCGACGAGGACGTGCACGGCGCGGCCGTCGAAACGCACGAGGCCCGCGTCGTCGGCCGCCTCCCCGGCCCGGCACACCTGCACGCCGTTGAACCGGACGTCGAGGGCGGCGGGGTCGAAGGCCGCACGCGTGGTGCCGACGGCGGCGAGCACCCGTCCCCAGTTGGCGTCCTCGCCGAACACCGCGCACTTGAAGAGGTTGTTGCGGGCGATCGAGCGGCCCACCTCGAGGGCGTCGTCCTCGGAGGCGGCGCCGACCACCTCGATGGCGATGTCGTGGGCCGAGCCCTCGGCGTCGCCGAGCAGCTGGCGGGCCAGGTCGGCGCAGACCTCCCGGACGGCCTCGTCGAAGGTGTCGGCGTCGGGGGTGGTCCCACTCGCGCCCGAGGCCAGCAGCACGACGGTGTCGTTGGTGGACTGGCAGCCGTCGGAGTCGAGCCGGTCGAACGTGGCGCGGGTGGCGGCGCGCAGGGCGCGGTCACAGTCGGCGGCCTCGACTTCGGCGTCGGTGGTGAGCACGACGAGCATGGTGGCCAGGGAGGGGGCCAGCATGCCGGCGCCCTTGGCCATGCCGCCCACCGACCAGCCCGAGCGGGTCGCGACGGCCTGCTTGGCGTGCGTGTCGGTGGTCAGGATCGCCCCGGCGGCGTCGGCACCCCCGGCCGCCGAGAGCGCGGCGTGGGCCTTGTCGACCCCGGCGAGCAGCCGGCCCCGGTCGAACTGCCGGCCGATGAGCCCGGTCGAGCAGACCACAACGTCGCCGGCGCCGTCATCGAGCAGCTCGGCGACCCGCTCCGCGGTGGCGTGCGTGATCTGGAAGCCCGCGGGGCCGGTGTAGCAGTTGGCCCCCCCGGAGTTCAGGACCACGGCCCGTACCCGGCCATCGGCGGCCGTGCGCTCGCTCCAGAGCACCGGGTTGGCCTTGCAGCGGTTCGACGTGAAGACCGCGGCCGCCGCGCGTGCCGGCCCGTCGTTGACGACGAGGGCGACATCAGGGCGACCGCTGGGCTTGAGCCCGGCGGTCACCCCCGCGGCCCGGAACCCCCGAGGCGCGGTGACGCTCACGGCGCCACCCCCGCGGCCGACAGGCCCAGCGTCTCGGGCAGGTCGAGGGCGAGGTTGGCGTTCTGCAGCGCCTGCCCCGCCGCGCCCTTGCCGAGGTTGTCGAGGGCGACGAGCACGCTGGCCCGGCCCACCCGCTCGTCGGCGGCGGCCTGTAGGTGCACGGCGTTGCTCCCCAGCGTCGCCGCCGTCGACGGCCAGGAGCCCTCGGCGAGTAGGTGGACGAAGGGTTCCCGGGCGTAGGCCGCGTGGATCACCTCCCGTAGGGCGGTCGTCGGGACGCCGGGCCGCAGCCTGGCAGTGCAGGTCGCCAGGATGCCCCGGGGCATCGGCGCCAGCATCGGGGTGAACGAGAGCGACACGTCGACGCCGGCGGCCGCGGTGAGGGCCTGCTCCATCTCCGGGGTGTGCTGGTGCGCCCCGCCAGCCTTGTAGGCCGACACCGAGCCCATCACCTCGCTGCCCAGCAGGGTCGCCTTCGCCGCGCGCCCCGCACCGGAAGTCCCGGAGGCGGCCACCACGACCAGGTCGGCCGGCTCGACCAGCCCGGCGGCGAGCAGCGGGGCCAGGCCGAGGGCCACCGCGGTCGGATAGCAGCCGGGATTGGCGATGCGCCGCGCCCCGGACACCGCTTCGCGACCGCCGGGGAGCTCGGGCAGCCCGTAGGACCACGCCCCGGCGTGCTGCCCGCCGTACCAGCGCTGCCACGCCGCCGCGTCGCGGAGGCGATGGTCGGCGCCGAGGTCGACGACGACGCGGTCGGGGGGGAGCTTCGCCGCGACCTGCGCCGACTCCCCGTGCGGCAGGGCGAGGAACACGACGTCGGCCTCGGCGAGGACAGCGGCGTCGGTGGGCTCGAAGACCACGTCGGCGAGGGCGGGCAGGTGGGGGTGTACGTCGGTGACCGGTCGGCCCACCGACGAGGAGGCGCTCACCGGGCCGACCTCCAGCTCGGGATGGCCGAGCAGCAGCCGGAGCAGCTCCCCGCCTGCATAGCCGCTCGCCCCCGCCACCGCCACCCGCGTACCCATAACGCATAAGCTTGCCCGAGCTTGAAGAAGTATGCAAACCCAGTGGCAGGCAGTCGGAGTTGTCAGCAGGAGCGCGGCCTGGAGACCGCGTTCCTGCTGACACCAGGCGCGCTCAGGTGCCGGCGAGGGGGTCGTCGGGACCGTAGGGGCGCAGCGCGACGACCCGGGCGTCGGCGGCGACGATGCGGGGCGCGGCGTCGAGCAGGGCGTCGACGTCGTCGTGCCCCGCGTGCAGGAAGCGTCCCGACAGGGCGTCTAGCCGACCGGCGGCGATCGCGGAGACCACGGCGAGGAAGCGCCGCAGGTCGGTCCAGTCGGTCTTGCCGGCGAACATGGGCATATCCGCGGTCATCTCGGTCTCGACCGCGCCCGGGCTCACGTCGAAGATCCGTACGCCCGCGCCCGCGTAGGCAGCCGCGAGCGAGTCGGTGAGCCGGGCGAGGGCGCCTTTGCTCAGGGCGTAGCCGGTGTAGGTGGCCGAGCGGCGGTAGGCGAAACCGCTGTTGACGTTGACGACGCGCCCGCTGCCGGCGGCGAGCATGCCCGGGAGCACGGCGGCGGTGACCAGCAGGGGCCCGCGCAGGTTCGTCTCGATCACCGACCAGACGGCGGCGAGATCCGCCGCGGCGAGGGGCACCTCCTCGGGGTCGATGCGTCCCGCGTTGTTGACGAGCAGCCCGACCGGCCCGAGGGTCGCGACGACGTGGTCGACCGCCGAGCGCACCGCCTCGGGGTCGGTGACGTCGGCGGGCGTGACGACCGCGCCGGGGCACCCGGCCGCGACCTGCTCCAGGCGGCGGCGGTCGCGGCCCAGAAAACCGACCGCGAAGCCGTCGGCGACCAGCGTGCGGGCGGTCGCGGCGCCGATGCCGCGCCCGGCGCCCGTGACGAGTGCAACCCGGGGCGGTGGGCCGGCGTTCACGCGGTGCGCAGGGTGGCGCCCGTACGCCGCTGCGCCGCCGCGACGGCCGCGTCGCGGGCGGCACCGGCCTCCTCGTCGGTCAGGGTGCGGTCGGGGGCGCGGAACCGGAGGGCGTAGGCCAGGGACTTGCGCCCCGCGCCGACCTGCGGTCCGGTGTAGACGTCGAAGAGCCGCACCGCCTCCAGCAGGGGACCGGCCCCCTCGACCAGGGCGGCCTGCACGTCGGCGGCGGGCACCTCGCCGTCGACCACCAGCGCGACGTCCTGGGTAGCGACCGGAAAGGAGGAGATCCGGGGCGCCGGCAGCGTACGCGGTGCAGCGGCGACGAGGGCGCCGAGGTCGAGCTCCATCGCGGCGGTGCGCGCGGGCAGGTCAAGGGCCGCCAGCACGCGAGGATGCAGCTCACCGGCATGCCCGACCACCCGGCCGTCGAGCAGCAGGGCTGCGCACCGCCCTGGGTGCCAGGGCGCCCGCCCGGCGTTGCGTACGGTCAGCTCGACCCGCAGGGCGCGCCCCACCACCCGCGCTGCCTCGACGGCGTCGGCCCAGGAGACCTGCCGGCCGGGTCCCCACCAGCCGGGCGCCTCGCGGTGTCCGGCGAGCAC
>JALYMT010000233.1 GCA_030773555.1 Actinomycetota bacterium
GGGGCGGACATGCCAACGGCCGCCGGCTGCACCGCGGGCAGCACGACCGTCACCGGCTCCGGGCCGGTAGGTCCGAGCGCTCCCGTGGGGGCGGCCGGGGTGGGAGCGGACCGGGCACTGGACTCGAGGACGCGGGCGTCCTGCCAGCCCATCAGCTCCTCACGCAGTGCCGGCAGCTCCCGCAGCGGGGGGCCGGACACACCGAGCGCGCGCCCCACGATGGCCTGCAGCCGGGCCAAGCCCGACGTCTGCGCCCCCTGCCCCTGCTGGACGTAGCGCTCGAGCAGTCGAGCGACCAGCCCGGCGACCTGGCGTACGCCGGGATCGCTCGCCCCGTCCGCGGCCGCGGCCGGCGCGCCCTCGGCGGGCTCCGGCGGCCAGGGCCCGGTCGCGACCAGCTGCACGGTGCCCTCGGCACCCATCCGCACCAGCTCGGGAAGCAGCGGCGCCGGCGCAATGCCGCGGCGCCGCAGCGCGAGGGTGGCGTCGATGGTCTGCAGGGCCAGCCCCACGATCGGCTCCGGCGGCAGGGGCGGGGCGTCGGCGAGCGTGCCACGCGGAGTCGGTGGCACGACCAGGAAGGGGCGCGGCCCCGTGCTCCCGGTGTCGAGGACCGGTGCCAGCCAGCGGTCGGGATGGAGCGCCGCCCGGCGGAGCCGGCGCAGCAGCCGCTCGCGGGCCAGCTCGTCGGGAACGGGGTCGAGGACCAGCACCTCCACGGGGCGCCCGAGAAGCTCGTCGGAAGCCGGCACCAGCCGGTAGGGGGCGACGGTGGCCGGCAGGGCGTACCGGGCGTCGAGGAGAGCGCTCACGCGCGCGTCCGCTCCTCCACCAGCGGAATACGCACCGGAATCGTCGGGCTGTCATCGGCCGCGCGGTCGCCACCGCGGGCCAGCGCCCGCGCCACCTGCTGCAGCTGCTCGGCGAGCCGGTGCACCTCGGCGGCGGCCGCGTGCCGGCGCTCGTCGAGCTGACCGATGGCCGCGTCGAGCTCGGCTCCGCGGCGGGCGGCGTCGTCGAGGAGCTGCTGGGTCTGGGCACGCGCCCGGCCGAGCATCTCCTCCGACTCCCGCCGCGCCGTCGACAGGGTCGTCTCCGCCTTCTCGTCGGCGCGCTGCTGGGCGCGGGTGAGCAGGTCCTCGGCCTGCTTGCGGGCGACCGCGAGGACCCGGCCCTCCTCCTCGCGGGCCGCGGCCGCCGCCTGCTGCGCGCGCTGCGCCTCGGTCTGCGCCTTGGTCACGAGCTCCCGGGCGGAGGTCTCGGCCTCGGCCTGGAGACGCTGCGCCCGCTGCTCGGTGACGCTCCGCAACTGCTGGGTCCGGGAGTCGGCGTCGCCCACGGTCTGGCGGGCGTAGGAGTCGGCGTCGCTGCGCATCCGCGCGGACTCCTCCTCGGCCGCCTGCAGGATGGCCGTCACGCGCGCCCCGATCGCGGCGTACGCGTCGGCTTGGCCCGGACCGCGGCCTTGACCGGCGGCGAGCTGGCGCTTGGCCGCCGCCGCCCGTCGATTGGCCTCGTCGAGGCGGGCGGCGAGCTGCTGCACGTATTCGTCGACCTGCACCCGGTCGTATCCACGCAGGGCCACCGGGAAGTCGGGGGCCTGCAGGTCCCTACTCGTCGTCATGCCCCTCCCCCGCCGCCGCGCGTCCGCGCGTGCCGCTCGTTTTCCGATCGACTCCGCCACGGATACCCGACCGTGGCGCCCCCACCACCTATCCTGCCCGTTCCGCTGCCGGCGCCACTCAGCTGATCGGCCACAGGTGGACCGGCTCGTTGCTGTGCATGTGCTGGACGTAACGTCGCGTCATCTCCCGGAGGGCGTCGTGGCGGTCCAGCGAGGTCTCCTCGTAGATGCGGTGGAACGTCTCGGCCTGCCACTCCGCGCCGTTGCGTCCGGTGAGGCAGCGCGCCTCGATGATGCCGAGCAGCCGGTCCCGCACCTCGGCGTCGACGCCCCAGCTGTCGAGGCCCTCGTACGCCAGCGGCAGCAGGCGGCGCACCACCAGCTCGGTGGCCGGCACCTCGCCCAGGCCGGGCCAGAACATGCGGGCGGTGATGCCGTGGCGCGCGCCCTGGTGGAAGTTCTCCTCCGCGGCGGAGAACGACATGCGCGACCAGATCGGGCGCTCCGCCTCCGCCAGGGCGCGGAGCACCCCGTAGTAGAAGGCGCCGTTGGCGAGCAGGTCGACCACCGTGGGGCCCGAGGGCAGCACGCGGTTCTCCACCCGCAGGTGCGGACGGCCGCGGACCACGTCGTACACCGGGCGGTTCCACCGGTAGACGGTGCCGTTGTGCAGGCGCAGCTCCTGCAGCTGCGGGGTGTCGCCCCGCTCGAGGACCTCGAGCGGGTCCTCGTCGTCGCACAGCGGCAGCAGCGCGGAGTAGTACCGGATGTTCTCCTCGAACAGGTCGAAGACCGACGTGATCCAGCGCTCCCCGAACCAGACGCGAGGGCGGACCCCCTGCTCCTTGAGCTCGTCGGGTCGGGTGTCGGTGGCCTGCTCGAACAGCGCGATCCGCGTCTCGCGCCACAGCTCCTTGCCGAGCAGGAACGGGGAGTTCGCCCCGAGCGCCAACTGCACCCCGGCGAGGGCCTGCGCGGCGTTCCAGTTCGCCGCGAACTGCCCGGGGCCCACCTGCAGGTGGAACTGCGCGCTCGTGCACGCCGCCTCCGGGGCGATCGAGTCGGCGTACGTCGAGAGGCGCTCGATCCCCGAGATCGCGATCTGGAGGTCCTCCCCGCGCGCCAGCAGCATTTGCTCGTTGAGCAGGCTGTAGCGCGGATTGGAGCTGAGTACCTCCGCCGTCAGGTGCTTCTCGACGAGGGTGGGCAGGATGCCCACCATGACGATGTGACTGCCGACCGCGCCCGCGCTCTCTTCGGCCGCGTTCAGCGTGGCCCGCAGGTCGGTCTCGAGCTCCTGCAGGGCGGGGCCTGCCAGCCGGCGGGGCAGCACATTCATCTCGATGTTGAACCGGCCCAGCTCGGGCACGAAGACCGGGTCCGCGATGCGCTCGAGCACCTGCTCGTTGCACATCGCGGGGTCGGCGGCGTCGTCGACCAGGTTGAGCTCCACCTCGAGGCCGGCCATCGGGCGCTCGAAGTCGAAGCGGGACTCCCCGAGCATGCGGGCGAACACGTCGAGGCAGCGGCGCACCTTCTGCCGGTAGCGCTGCCGGTCCTCGCGGCTGAACTCGGTGGTGCGGACGTCCTCGCCCATGGGTTCCCCTTCCCCGTCCCCTGGAGCAGGCAATCGTGGACCACGGCGGATGGCCCAGCGCGCGGTTCGCTGGAAACTGTCCGTGCCGGTCCCTAACGTGCGCGCCATGCGCCTGCTGCACACCTCCGACTGGCACCTCGGTCGATCCTTCCACCGCGAGGATCTGCTGGGCGCCCAGGGCCGTTTCGTCGACTTCCTCGTCGAGACGGTGCGCCGCGAGCGCGTCGACCTGGTCGTCGTCAGCGGCGACGTGTACGACCGGGCGCTGCCGGGTGTGGACGCCGTCCTCCTGCTCAACGAGGCCCTGCGCCGGCTCGTCGACACCGGCGCGCGCACGGTCGTGATCAGTGGCAACCACGACAGCGCCTCGCGGCTCGGCTTCGGCGCCGAGCTCATCGACTCTGCCGGGGTGCACCTGCGCACCGACCCGGCGCGGGTGGGCGTCCCGGTGCCGCTCGAGGATGCGTACGGTCCGGTCGCTGTGTACGGCCTGCCCTATCTGGAGCCGGAGGCCGCCCGGGGGCAACTCGACTGCGAGGCTCGGGGGCACGCCGCGGTGCTGGACGCGGCGATGCAGCGGGTGCGCGCCGATTCCTCCCGTCGCCCCGGCACCCGCTCGGTGGTGCTGGCGCACGCGTTCGTCGCCGGGGGGGCGGGCAGCGACAGCGAGCGCGACATCAGCGTAGGCGGGGTGTCGGCCGTGCCCACGAACGTCTTCGCGGGTGTCGACTACGTCGCCCTGGGTCACCTGCACGGCGCTCAGGCGCTCTCCCCGTCGGTCCGCTACAGCGGATCCCCGCTGGCCTACTCGTTCAGCGAGGCGGGCCACCGCAAGTCCGTCCACCTCGTCGAGCTCGGCGCGCGGGGAGTGGTGGCCGTCGAGTCCGTGCCCTGCCCAGTGCCCCGGCCGCTGGCGGTGCTGCGGGGGCGCCTCGACGACCTGCTCACCGATCCGGGCCTGTGCGGTTCCGAGAGTGCCTACGTACAGGTGACGCTCACGGACGCCGAGCGGCCCCGCGATCCGATGGAGCGGCTGCGGCGGCGCTTTCCGCACGTCCTCGTGCTCACCCTGGAGCCCGAGGGCGGCTCGCCCGGCGAGGAGCGCTCCTACGCCGAGCGGGTGCGGGGCCGCAGCGACCTGGAGCTCGCGCTCGGCTTCGTCGAGCACGTCCGCCGCTCGCCCGCCGCCGTCGCCGAGGTCCGCCTGCTGCAGGCAGCCTTCGAGGCGGCCCGCCGCGCCGAGGCGGTGCGTTGACGTGCGCCTGCACCTTCTGACCGTCACCGCGTTCGGGCCCTTCGCCGGCACCGAGACCGTCGACTTCGACGCCCTCGGCGCGGCCGGTCTCTTCCTCCTGCACGGCCCCACCGGCGCGGGCAAGACCAGCGTGCTCGACGCCGTGGTGTTCGCCCTCTACGGCGTCGTCCCCGGGGCGCGGCAACGGGCGGGCGCCCTGCGCAGCGACCACGCCGACCCGGAGGTGCAGACCGCCGTCGCCCTCGAGGTGACCGTCCGGGGGCGCCGACTGCGCATCACCCGGCAGGCGGCCTGGGAGCGCCCGAAGCGCCGCGGGGGCGGGACGACGAGGGAGCAGGCCCGGGTGCTGGTCGAGGAGCTCGCCGTGGCCGGGGACGGCCGGGGCGTCGCCACCCTGTCGACGCGCCTGGACGAGGCGGGCCAGCTGCTCCACGACCTGCTCGGCATGAACGCCGAGGAGTTCTGCCAGGTCGTGCTGCTGCCGCAGGGGCAGTTCGCCGAGTTCCTGCGCGCCGACGCCGACGCCCGCCGGCCGCTGCTCGAGCAGCTCTTCAGCACCGAGCGCTTCAGCGCAGTCGAGGCCGAGCTCGCCGACGCGCGGCGGGCGGCGCAGCAGCACCTGGATGTCGCGCATGCCGAGGTCACGCAGCTGCTCGCCCGGGTCGTCGAGGCGGCGGGCCTCGAGGCGGTGCCCGAAGACGTCCTCGACGACCTCGGCGTCGACACCGGTGCCGGCGGCGGGGCGATCGGCTGGTCGGAGCGCCTGCGGCACGAGGCCCTCGTCGGGCTGCAGGAGCGGCGGCAGGCGGAGCAGGCGGCCGCGACGGCCCTGGAGCAGGCCCGGCACAGCTACGACACGGCGACGGAGCGGGCAGAGGACCAGCACCGGGCCGAGCAGGTGCGCATCCGCGCGACGCTGCTCGAGGCTCGGTTGGCCGCCCGCCCGGCGCTCGTCGAGGAGCTGCGACTCGCCCGCGCGGCCGAGCAGCTGGTGCCCGCCCTGGACCTGCTGGACCGGGCCGAGGAGGCGGTGCAGGAGCTGCGCGAGGCCGAGCAGTGGACCCGCCAGCACCTGCCCGAGGCGCTGCAGACGGCCTCCCCGGCCCGACTTCGGGCAGCATGCCAGCGGACGCGCGACGAGCTCGCCGTGCTCGCCGACCTGGCCGTCGACGGGGCCACGGAGGACCGGCTCGCGGCGGCCCTCGCCGCCGAGGTGGACGCCCAGCACGAGCGGGAGGAGGCGCTGTCCGACCTGGCCGCGGAGCTGGCGCACGTCTCCGCGCGCCTGCCGGAGATCGACGCCGGGCTCGCCCCGGCCCGGCGGGAGGCCGCCGAGGTCGGCCGGCTGCGGGCCGAGG
>JALYMT010000234.1 GCA_030773555.1 Actinomycetota bacterium
GTGCGGGCGATCTCCCACCAGGCGGCGGCCCGCCCCGGCCCGTCGTCGTGGGCGGCAGCGAGCACCGGCAGGTCCTCCGGCGCCAGGGCGAGCGCCCGCCGGAGGACGGCGGCGACCCGGTGCCCGCCCGGGAGCCGGACCAGGTCGAAACCCAGGACGGGTGTGCTGACGAGGCTGTACATGGCGCCCTCCCCCGTTGGACCACCTTGTGTCCTCGGAGGATGGCATCGCCGAGCCGGTCTGAATCGGCCGTTCGACGGAAAAGCCCCGGTCGGCGCAAGGCGCCGGCCGGGGCTTTCCGGGACGAGCCGGGCGATCAGTAGCGGAAGCGGCCGACGAGGGTGCGCAGCTCGGTGGCCATGCGGGAGAGCTCGTCGACCGAGCGCTGGGACTCGCTGACGCCCTGGGTGGTGTCCTGGGCGGCCTGGGCGACCCCGGTGATGTTCTCCGGGATCTGGGTGGAGCCGGTGGCGGCCTCGGCGACGTTGCGGTTCATCTCCGAGGTGGTCGCGGTCTGCTCCTCCACCGCCGAGGCGTGTGGAACGCGTCCCGCTGGTCGGGTGATTCCTGGTCGGCGAGCCGTTGGTCTGCAAGCCGGTGGTCCGCCAGCCGATGGTCAGGAGAGAGCTGGTCGGCGAGCCGGTGGTCAGCCAGCCGGTGGTCGGTGGGCCAGTGGCTCGGCAACAGCTGGGGCAGGGCGCGGCCGTAGGCGCTCCGCCATCAAGCCACGGCGAATCGCGTGAGAGGAGACGAGGTGGCGGGAACCCGCGGTATGCACCGGCCTGTCCGGATTCTCCGGACGTGCCGGCTGCCCGGGCCCGCCGTCTCGATCCGCCTGCTGACCGCCGGCCTCGCGCTGCTCGCCATCGTCCTGTACGCCGGGCCGGTGCGGGCGCTCGAGCTCCAGCCGCCGGCCGTGCAGCTGCCGTGGTGGATCCTCGCCGCCTGCTTCGCGCTGGCGGAGACCGCCTCGGTCCACCTGTACTTCCGCGGCGAGGCGCACTCGCTCTCGCTCGCGGAGCTGCCCCTGGTCATGTGCCTGCTGGTGGCCGAACCGGGGGCCCTCGTCGGCGCTGCCCTCGCCGGGAGCCTGTTCGCCCGGACGCTGCTGCTGCGGCAGTCCCCGATCAAGCTCGCCTTCAACGCCGCGCTCACCAGCAGTCGACGCGTGCATCGCCTTGCTGGTCTTCGCCGCGGTCACCTCCTCGCGGCAGCACGGCGGGCCGGTGTCCTGGGTCGCGACCACCGCGGCCCTGGTGGTGACCGGCGCCGCCGGCGCCCTGCTGGTCAGCATGGCCATCGCGCTCAGCGAGGGCCGGCTCGCCCCCACCACGTTCCTGCCCTCGTTGGCTCCGGCGTCGCTGGTCACCTTGACCAACACCTCCCTGGGCATCCCCGTCGTGCTGGTGCTCAGCGCCGACCCACGCGCGGCGCTCTTCCTCATCGTCCCGGTCGCCACGCTGTACTTCGTCGACCGGACGTACGCCAGGCAGCGGCAGGAGAAGGGCCGGGTCGACTTCCTGCTGAAGTGCAGCCGCCTGCTGCAAGGAGGCGACCCCGACGTCGCCATCGGAGCCCTGCTGGACGAGGTGCGCGAGAGCTTTCAGGCCGAGTCGGCCTTTCTGGTCCTGCACGCCGAGGGCGATCGGGGGCGCCCCCTGGTGGTGGAGCGACGGGAGCCCGCACGTCCGCACGCCACCCCGCTTGGCCCGGGCGCCAGTGACGCACCGCTGCTCGCCCTCGGCAGCGTCTGCCGGGCGAGCAGGATCGGCGCACTCGAGCACCCCGACCTCGCCGCTGCACTGCAGGCACGTTCTCCCCGCGACCTCCTGGTCGCCCCGCTGTCCGACGACGGGGCCCGCACGGGTGCCCTGGTGCTGTGCAACTCCCTGGGCGAGGTCTCGGCGTTCACCGCCGACGACGTCCGCCTGCTGGCGGCCCTGGCCGAGTTCATCGGCCCCGCCCTCGCCAACGACCGGCTCACCCGCGCCCTCGAGCGCCTCGAGCGCCTGCAGGAACGGCTGGTGCGCCAGGCCACACACGACGCCCTCACCGGGTTGGCGAACCGGCGGGCGTTCCACGCCCGGCTCGAGCAGGCCCTCCACGGCGACCGCAGCGACCGTCCCGACGTGGGCGTGCTCTTCGTCGACCTCGACGACTTCAAGTCGGTCAACGACTCGCTCGGGCACGCCGCCGGCGACGAGGTGCTCCGGCTCGTGGCGCAACGCCTGGTGGGGAGCCTGCGGCCAGGCGACCTGGCCGCCCGGCTCGGCGGCGACGAGTTCGCCGTCCTGCTCGAGGACCCGGCGGAGGGCGAGGGTCCGTACGCGGTCGCCACCCGGCTGCTGGCCGGCCTGCAGCAGCCGATGCGCCTCAAGCAGGGGCAGGTGCGCGTGCGGGCGAGCATCGGGGTGGTGATGCCGACCTGGGACGATCCCGCCACCGACGCCGACGTGCTCCTGCGCCACGCCGACTGGGCGATGTACGCGGCGAAGGGACAGGGCAAGGGTCGCGTCGAGCTCTTCGACGCCGAGTGGCACGAGCGGATGCGCGACCAGCACGCGCTCCGGACCGACCTGGAGGAGGCGCTCGAGAGCGGGGCGCTCGAGCTGGCCTATCAGCCCGTCGTGTCCCTGCGGGACGGGCGCGTCGTCGGGGCGGAGTCCCTCCTGCGCTGGAACCACCCGACGCGCGGTCCGGTGCCCCCGGCCCAGGTAATCCCCGTGGCGGAGGAGAGCGGGCTCATCCGGCTCCTCGGCCAGTACGTCCTCCGATCGGCCTGTCTGCAGCTCGCTCGTTGGCAGTCCAGCCCGGCCACGGCCGACTTCGCCGTCTCGGTCAACGTGTCCGCGAAGGAGCTCGCGCACCAGGACTTCGTGTCCGGGGTCCGCCAGGTGATCGCCGAGACGGGCGTCGACGCCCGGGGGCTGATCCTGGAGATCACGGAGAGCTGCCTGGCGGGAAGCGAGGCCGGCGGCCTGCTGCAGGAGCTGCGGGACCTGGGCGTCCGCATCGCCATCGACGACTTCGGGACCGGCTACTCCGCGCTGAGCACGCTTCGCGACCTCCCGCTCGACGTGCTCAAGATCGATCGGAGCTTCGTCAGGGGTTTGAGCTCCTCGGCCAGGGACCGGGCCTTCCTGCGCACGATCCGGGAGCTGGCCTCGACCCTGCGCCTCGTGGTCACTGTCGAGGGCGTCGAGACCCCGGAGCAGGCCCGGCACGCGCGCGAGCTCGGCTGCCAGCTCGCCCAGGGCTACCTCTACGCACGCCCCCTGGACTGCGCCGCCCTGGACGCCCTCCTCGCGCGGCCGGCGCCGGTCGTCCCGGCGCAGGCCGGCGGCGAGCGGACGTGACAAGCGTCACCTAATCGCGGCGATAACTCGCTGCCCAGGAATGAGGAATGATCACGGCCCTAACGTGGGAGAAATTCGACACCATTCGCGGCCCGGAGGCCGCTTGCTCCGCGCTCTTCCCGGAGCCGTTGGAAAGGACCTGCTCATGACCGCCTCGGCGCCGCCCCTGCCCACTGCCCCCACCGAGCACCGACGTCTGCGCGAGTGGGTCGCCCAGGTGGCGGAGCTGACCACGCCCGAGCGCGTGGTCTGGTGCGACGGCTCCGAGAGCGAGTGGCATCGACTCACCGACGAGCTCGTGCAGGTGGGCACGCTGGTGCGCCTGAACGCGGAGAAGAAGCCGAACTCGTTCTGGGCGCGCACCGACCCCAGCGACGTCGCCCGGGTCGAGGACCGTACCTTCATCTGCTCCGTGCGCGAGGAGGACGCCGGGCCGACCAACAACTGGATGGACCCGGAGCAGATGAAGGCGGTGATGACCGACCTCTACCGCGGCTGCATGCGCGGCCGGACGATGTACGTCGTCCCGTTCTGCATGGGTCCCCTCGACGCGGAGCGCCCGATGTTCGGCGTGGAGATCACCGACTCCGCCTACGTCGTGTGCTCGATGCGCATCATGACCCGCATGGGCGCCGCGGTGCTCGAGCGGATGGGCGCCGAGAGCGCCTTCGTGCCCTGCCTGCACTCGGTGGGCGCGCCGCTCGAGCCGGGCTCGCCGGATGCGGCCTGGCCGTGCAGCGAGACGAAGTACATCACCCACTTCCCCGAAGAGCGCACCATCTGGTCCTACGGCTCCGGCTACGGCGGCAACTCCCTGCTCGGCAAGAAGGCGTACGCGTTGCGCATCGCTTCGGCAATGGCGCGCGACGAGGGGTGGCTCGCCGAGCACATGCTCATCCTCAAGCTCACCTCACCGCAGCAGCAGACCCACTACGTGGCCGCGGCGTTCCCCTCGGCGTGCGGCAAGACCAACTTGGCCATGGTCGAGCCGGCCGTGCCGGGGTGGAAGGTCGAGACCCTCGGCGACGACATCGCCTGGATGCGCTTCGGCGAGGACGGCCGGCTCTACGCCCTCAACCCCGAGTATGGCTTCTTCGGCGTCGCGCCGGGCACCGGGTGGCACACCAACGCCAACGCGATGCGCACCATCGAGCGCGGGAACTCACTGTTCACCAACGTTGGGCTGACCGACGGCGCCGACGTGTGGTGGGAGGGGATGACCGAGGAGCCTCCCGCGCACCTCACCGACTGGCGGGGGCGCGACTGGACCCCCGAGTCCGGCGAGCTCTCCTCACATCCCAACAGCCGCTTCTGCACCCCGGCGGGTCAGTGCCCCATCATCGCACCGGAGTGGGAGGACCCGAAGGGCGTGCCGATCTCGGCGATCCTCTTCGGCGGCCGGCGCAAAACGACGATTCCGCTGGTCACCGAGGCGCGTGACTGGCTGCACGGCGTGTTCATGGGGGCGACCCTGTCGTCGGAGACCACCGCCGCCGCCGCCGGCGCGGTGGGCGTGGTGCGCCGTGACCCGTTCGCGATGCTGCCGTTCATCGGCTACAACGCCGGCGACTACTTCGGCCACTGGATCACCCTCGGCAAGGAGCACGACTCCACCAAGCTGCCGCGCATCTTCTACGTCAACTGGTTCCGCCGCGCCGAGGACGGCTCGTTCCTGTGGCCCGGCTACAGCGAGAACAGCCGCGTCCTCAAGTGGGTGATCGAGCGGATCGAGGGCACCGCCACCGCCACCGAGTCGCCCATCGGGCGCGTGCCGACCCCGGAGTCGCTCGACACCGAGGGCCTCGACCTGTCACGCGAGCAGCTCGAGGCGGCCCTGCGGGTCGACCCGGAGGAGTGGCGGGCCGAGATCCCGCAGATCACCGCATGGTTCGACCAGTTCGGCGACAAGCTCCCCACCCTGCTCTGGGCCGAGCTCGACGGGCTCAAGGTCCGGTTGGGCGACTGAACTCCGCCTCCGCCCACAGAAGGAGAGCCAGTGCCCGCCGCAGAGCTGGGGGTCCCCGAGTCGGCGCTGCGACGGGCACTGCGCCGAGCCGACAGTGGCGTACCCCTGGACCCGTCCGAGGCCGAGGTGCTGCTCCATGCGAGGGGCGCCTTCCTCGAGGCCTTGTCCGCCGCCGCCGCCCGCGTACGGAACGCGGGTCTGCAGGCCGTCGGTCGCCCAGGCGTCATCAGCTACTCCCGCAAAGTCTTCATCCCGCTGACCCGGCTGTGTCGTGACCGCTGTCACTACTGCACGTTCGCCGTAGCGCCGCGGCAGGTGGCGGCGCCGTTCCTCTCCCCGGAGGAGGTGACCGAACTCGCCCGCCGGGGCGCCGAGCTCGGCTGCAAGGAGGCGCTGTTCACCCTGGGGGACCGTCCGGAGGGCCGCTGGCACGAAGCCCGGGCCTGGCTCGACGAGCACGGATACGACTCCACACTGGCCTACCTGCGGGCGATGGCGGTGCGGGTGCTCGAGCAGACCGGGCTGCTGCCGCATCTCAATCCCGGCGTCATGTCCTGGGAGGAGATGCGCCGGCTCAAGCCGGTAGCGCCCTCGATGGGGATGATGCTGGAGACCGTCGCGGCCCGGTTGTGGAACGAGCCTGGGGGATGTCACTACGGCAGCCCGGACAAGGACCCGGCGGTGCGGCTGCGGGTGCTCGAGGACGCTGGCCGGCTGACCATCCCGTTCACCACGGGGATCCTGGTCGGCATCGGTGAGACCTACGCCGAACGCGTCGAGTCGCTGTTCAGGATCCGGCGGCTGGCGCGGGCCTACGGGCACGTGCACGAGGTGATCGTGCAGAACTTCCGGGCCAAGCCGGACACCGCCATGCGCTCCGCACCCGATGCCGACATCGAGGAATATCTCGCGACCGTCGCAGTGGCGCGGCTCCTGCTCGGTCCGGGGATCCGGCTGCAGGCCCCGCCGAACCTGGTCGACCTCGGCGAATGCGTCCGGCTGCTCGCCGCCGGAATCGACGACTGGGGAGGGGTCTCGCCGTTCACCCCCGATCACGTCAACCCGGAGCGGCCGTGGCCTCACCTGGGTGACCTGGCCCGGGTGACCGCCGAGAGTGGCTTCCGCCTGACGGAGCGGCTGACCGCCCATCCGGAGTACGTACGGGCGGGAGAGCCCTGGATCGACCCACGCGTCGCCCCGCACGTCGCCGCGTTAGCGGACGGCAGCGGGCTGGCCGCGGAAGGGCGCCGCCCCCACGGTCTGCCGTGGCAGGAGCCCGACGAGGACTACCACTCCTTCGCCGCCCGCGCCGCCGGTGGGCGTACCGATCTGTTCGCCGCGATCGACGTCAGCGGCCGTGACCAGGACAGGCGGGGTGACTTCGACAGTGCCTACGGAGACTGGGACAGCGTCCGCAGTGTCGCCGCGCAGCTGCAGGCACGCCCCGCGCAGGGCGCCCCGGAACGGCTGGAACCCGAGGTCCGGGAAGCCCTGGCCCTGGCCTCGCGAGATCCGGCACGCCTGGCTGAGGATCGCCATCAGGACCTGGCCCTGGCGTTGTTCCATGCCGAGGGGCCCGCACTGGAATCGCTGTGTGCGGTGGCCGACGCGCTTCGTCGCGACACGGTGGGTGACGACGTCACCTACGTCGTCAACCGCAACATCAACTTCACCAACGTCTGCTACACCGGCTGCCGGTTCTGCGCCTTCGCCCAACGGCAGAGCGACGCCGACGCCTACACCCTCACCCTGGACGAGGTCGGCCAGCGGGCAGAAGAGGCGTGGCAGGCCGGTGCCACTGAGGTCTGCATGCAAGGAGGCATCCACCCCGACCTGCCCGGCAGCGCCTACTTCGACCTCGCGCGAGAGGTGAAGCGGCGAGTGCCGGGGATCCACCTCCACGCGTTCAGCCCGATGGAAGTGCTCAACGGCGCAGCCCGCACCGGGCTATCGATCCGCGAGTGGCTGCAGGAAGCCAAGACCGCCGGCGTCGACTCCGTCCCTGGCACCGCCGCGGAGATTCTCGATGACGAGATCCGTTGGGTGCTGACCAAGGGCAAACTGCCGACCGCCAGCTGGGTCGAGGTGGTCTCGACGGCTCATTCGGTGGGGCTGCCCTCGTCCAGCACGATGATGTACGGCCACGTCGACCAGCCGCGCCACTGGCTCGCTCACCTGCGTTTGCTGCGCAGCATCCAGGAGAGGACCGGAGGCTTCACCGAGTTCGTCGCGCTGCCGTTCGTGCACCAGAACGCGCCGCTCTACCTCGCGGGGGTGGCTCGCCCCGGTCCCACCGCCCGTGACAACCGGGTCGTGCACGCGATGGCTCGGCTCGTGCTGCACGGCGCGGTTGACAACGTGCAGACCAGTTGGGTCAAGCTCGGCGTCGCCGGTGCCCAGCTGATGCTGCGGGGTGGCTGCAACGACCTGGGTGGCACTCTCATGGAAGAGACGATCAGCCGAATGGCTGGATCCCAGCATGGGAGCGCCAAGACCGCGTCGGCGCTGGATGCCATCGCGGCCGGGCTCGGCCGCCCCAGCCGTCAACGCACCACCGCCTACGGCCTGCCCGATCCCGACCGAGTGGCTGCCTCCTACGCCAGCTGCAAGGGGTCAGGCTGTGACGCCCTCGCATGGGAGCAAGGAGCAGCAGGCCGTGCTGTCAGAGGCAGACTCGACACGATCTCGCCGGGCACTCGGGTAGAGTCCCGAGCAGATTGCGGGAGCTCGCACCGAGTGGGCTGAGAGGGCGATAGGGCCGCCGACCGCTGAACCTGTCCGGGTAATGCCGGCGTAGGGAGAGCGAATGACGGCGAGCGAGCTCGGGCTGCGGGAGAAGACCGCGCGGTTCAGTGAGCACGGCGGGCGCGGCTGCCTCCCCCTCCGCGACTAGCGGAGGTCCTGCGACGTGGAGAGCTGGCTGCGACCGGTCCCGCTCGTCGGGGACACCACGGCGGCCTCGCAGCGTGCCGCCGACCCGAGCGGATGGGCCGTGTCCCCTCAGACCCGAGACGCGTTGTACGAGGTCGTCGCCGCCCGCCGCGACGTCCGCCGGTTCCGGCCGGACCCTGTTCCAGAAGAGGTTCTGCAGCGGGTGCTGGGGGCCGCGCACGCCGCCCCGTCGGTCGGGCATAGCCAGCCGTGGCGGTTCCTCGTGGTCCGTGACCCGGCGATCCGAGACCGGGCCGGCGTGCTGACGGACCGGGAGCGGCTGCGCCAGGCCGCCCTCCTCGAGCCGGACGCGGCCCGGCGCCTGCTGGACCTGCAGCTGGAGGGCGTCCGCGAGGCGCCACTGGGCGTCGTCGTCTGCTGCGACCGCCGCACTCCAGCCGGAGGGGTGCTAGGTCGAGCCACGTTTCCGGACGCCGACGTGTGGAGCTGCGCCGCAGCCATCCAGAACCTGTGGCTCGCCGCCCGCGCCGAGGGTCTCGGGATGGGTTGGGTGACGCTGTTTCGCCCCCAGGATCTCGCCGCGCTGCTCGATCTGCCCGAGGGTGTGGTGACCCTGGGGTGGCTGTGCCTCGGCTGGCCCGATGAGCGCCCACCCGCCCCCGGCCTGGAACGCGCCGGCTGGTCCCGCCGACTGCCGCTGTCCGCCGTCGTCCTCAGCGACCGATGGCCTACCGGCCTTGCCTCACCACCCTCGCCGCCTTCCCACCTGCGTGCCCCGGACCCATCGGCGGTGACCGGCGCCCGCGACCAGGCCGATCGCCTGCTCACCCCACTCGGTTCCCTCGGTGTCCTGGACCGTGCTGTGGATCGTGTGCTCGCCCTGGGGCGTGGGGACGCCACCGGCGGGGTGCTCGTGCTCGCCGCCGCCGACCACCCCCTCGCCGCGTACCGGGTGTCCGCCTACGACCCGAGCGTGACGCGTGAGGTGGTACGCGCCGCCGTCGCCGGGACCGCCCTTGGCGTGAACGCCGCGCGCGCCGCCGGGCTCGAGTCGCTCGTCGTCGACGCCGGCGTCGCCGGCGGCCCCGTACCCGGCGCGATCATCCTTCGGCCCGTGGGGGCCCGCGGGGATCTGGTTGTGACCCCCGCGATGACCGCCGCCGACACCGAGACGCTCGTCGATTCCGGCCGGCGCCTCGGCCGAGAAGCCGCCGGCGCCGGCCTTGTCGCTCTCGGGGAGGTCGGCATCGCCAACACCAGCGTGGCGGCAGCACTCGCCTGCGGACTGCTCGACGCCGATCCCGGCGTCGTGACCGGCCTCGGCTCCGGCGCCGACACCGCGATGCTCGAGCGCAAACGCGCCGCCGCCGCCGCCGCCGTGCGCCGTGCGCGCGCCGCCCAGCCCGCACTCGCCCACGAGCCCATGGCCGCATTGGCGCAGCTGGGCGGCCCCGAACTCGCCGTCCTCACCGGCGTCACGCTCGGCGCTGCCCAAGCCCAGGCTGCCGTCATCGTGGACGGCTTCGCCACCTCCCTCGCCGCCCTCATCGCCGTCCTCCTCGAGCCTGGCGTCCAGCCGTCTCTGGTCGCAGGACAGCGCAGCCGCGAACGCGGCCATGACCTCGTACTCGAAACCCTCGGCTGCGAACCGCTCCTCGACCTCCGCATCCGCGCTGGCGAAGGCGCCGGCGCCGCCCTCGCTGCCGGGCTACTCCTCGACGGCCTACGGCTGCGCCGAGACACAGCGCGCGTCGATCACTAGTCGGCGCAGATGCCGGCGGGCTGTCCTGTGTCGGCGTGGTGGCGCCGAAACCGCCTCCGTCAACGCGACCGACGGCGCGAGCGAGCACTCCTGGTCGGCCCGGCTGATCAGGCCCAGTTGGCGGAGGCGGAGGGATTTGAACCCTCGATGGGCTTGAGACCCAAACCGCATTAGCAGTGCGGCGCCATAGACCGGACTAGGCGACGCCTCCCACACAAGGTGGATCCCAGGCTAGCGCACGCGCGCCGGTAGCCTGGAGCGGTACGCCCCGTCCCCAGCAGGAGTTTCCCGTGGCCCAGCGCACCTCGAAGACCGCCCGCGCCTCCGTCCGCGCCGGTGCCGCCGGCGCCGCCGGCGCGATCACTGTGCTCGGCGAGTACAAGTACCTGATCCCGCTCAACGCCGGGCGCAACGCCTACGTGCGCAACATTGTCACCGGGCGCACCCCGAACCTCCGCACGGACTCCGAGGCCTTCGTCGCCGAGATCCGCCAACTGGCCGAGGGCGGGCACGCCGCCAAGGTCCGCGTCGAGCTGGAGTCGCTGGCCGCCGCCCACCCGGAGGACGGCTGGGACGCCACCCTGAAGCGGCTCGAGGAGCAGGGCGTCTTCGCCGCAGCCTGACGCGGCGACGGTCAGCGGGCGTCCACGATGCGCTTCGCCTTGCCCAGGGAGCGCTCGAGGGCGTCGGGCTCGAGCACCTCGACGGCCGCGCTGACCCCGATGGTCTGCTTGATCCGGGCGGTCAACGCGGCGCCGGCACGCTGCCGCTCCGGGGCGCCCGCGGTCGCCCGACGGGCCTCGACGCGCACGGTCAGCTCGTCGAGGCGCTCGGGTCGGGTCAGCACGCACACGAAGTGCGGCGCGAGGCCGGGCTCGCGGAGGATGAGCTCCTCGACCTGCGTGGGGAACACGTTGACCCCGCGCACGATCATCATGTCGTCGGAGCGGCCGCTGACCTTCGCCATGCGCCGCATCGTGCGCGCGGTGCCGGGCAGCAGCCGGGTCAGGTCGCGGGTGCGGTAGCGCACGACCGGCAGGGCCTCCTTGGTGAGCGTGGTGAAGACCAGCTCGCCGAGCTCGCCGTCGGGGAGCACGTCGCCGCTGACCGGGTCGACGACCTCGGGATAGAAGTGGTCCTCCCAGACGTGCAGCCCGTCCTTGGTCTCCACCGCCTCGTTGGCCACCCCGGGACCCATGACCTCCGAGAGGCCGTAGATGTCGACGGCGTGCATGTCGAGGCGCGCCTCGATCTCGGCGCGCATGTCCTGCGTCCACGGCTCCGCGCCGAAGATGCCGACGCCCAGCGAGCTGGTGCGGGGGTCGAGCCCGCGGCGCTCCATCTCGTCGAGGATGGCCAGCATGTACGAGGGGGTGACCATGATCACGTCGGGGCGGAAGTCCTCGATCAGCTGCACCTGCCGCTCGGTCATGCCGCCGGAGACGGGGACGACGGTGCAGCCGAGCCGCTCGGCGCCGTAGTGCGCGCCGAGCCCGCCAGTGAACAGCCCGTAGCCGTAGGCCACGTGCACGAGGTCGCCGGGCCGGCCCCCCGACGCGCGGATCGAGCGGGCCATCAGCTGCGCCCACACGTCGAGGTCGCCACGGGTGTAGCCCATCACCGTCGGTCGGCCGGTCGTGCCGCTCGAGGCGTGCACCCGCGCCACCTCCTCGCGCGGCACGGCGAACATCCCGAACGGGTAGCTGTCTCTCAGGTCGTCCTTGGTGGTGAACGGGAAGCGGGCCAGGTCCTCGAGGCTGCGGCAGTCGTCGGGGTGCAGTCCCTGCGCGTTGAAGCGCTGCCGGTAGAGCGCGACGTTGTCGTACGCGTGCCGCAGCGACCAGCGCAGGCGCTCGAGCTGCAGGGCCGCGAGCTCGTCGCGGGAGGCCTTCTCGATCGGCTCGAGGTCCTCGGGGCGCGGGGTGAGGTCACGCATGGGCGGGATCCTCCGGCATCGCGAGGGGGATGTTCAACGTGCGGGCCCGGCCGCGGAACTCGGCCACGACGTCACCGCCGGTCCGGCGCACGGTGACGTCGTAGACGCCGCTGCGCCCGAAGCGCGCTCGCTCGCGGGCCTCGGCGACCAGCTCGTCACCGGATCTCGCGGGGGCCACGAACACGATGTCGGCCCCGGCGGCGACCGTGGCCGAGCCGTAGGTGTTGCAGGCGAAGGCGAAGGCGCTGTCGGCGAGGGTGAACAGGTAGCCGCCGTGGCAGCTGCCGTGGCCCTGCACCATGGTGTCGGTGACCGTCATCCGCGCCGTCGCCCGGCCGGGACCCACGTCGCTGATGACGATGCCCAGCTGCTGCGACGCCCGGTCGGCGGCGTACATCGCGGCCGCCCAGCCCCGGGCCGCCTCCTCCATCGCCGTCGCCCGGTGCAGGGCACGGGCCAGCGCGTCGGGGTCGGCTGCGGGCAGGACGGCGGCGAGGTGCCCGTCGGGGCGGACCACGTGCACCGAGCCCGGCGTCGCCTCGAGGGCCGGTACGAGGACGCCCTCGACGTCGAGCTCATCGAGGCGCAGCACCTCGACGGGGGCGGCGAGCGCCGGTGCCGGCACCTCCGTGGCGCACGTGAGCACCACGAACCCGCGCCCGAACAGCTGGCGCAACCAGGTGACTTCGGCCCGGCCGGGCAGCGCGACGGGCCCGTCGGGGCACAGCGAGCCCCCGCCGGGAGACGGCGTGGTCAGCGGCGAGGCGACGTACGCGAACGGCTCCGCCAACCGGCCCGAGTCGACGGCGGCGCGGGCTGACGGGTCCGCAGCCGCCCGCTCGAGCACCTCCCGCCGGTGCGCCTCCTCCCGCTCGCCCTGCGGCACGAGGAAGCGCAGCGTCGCGCCGGTCACCCGCAGGTTCTCCTGCGCGGCGGCCCGCCGCTCCGCCTCGTACGTCGCCAGCAGCGCCTCCGGCGCCTGCCCCGCGCGCACCAGCCCAAGCTTCCACGCGAGGTTCTCCGCGTCCTGCAGCCCGGAGTTGAGCCCCCGGGCGCCGAAGGGGCTCATGACGTGCGCGGCGTCACCGCGAGGAACACCCGGCCGACCCGGAAGCGGTCGGCGAGGCGTTGGGAGAAGCGGTAGGCCGACAGCCAGACGAGCTCGTAGTCCCGCTCGCCGACGATCCGCCGGATGCGCGCGTCGAGCGCGCCCGATGCACGTTCGGACTCCAGGTCGAAGTCCCCGGGCACCTGCCAGTCGATGCGCCACACCGAGTCGGGCTGGGGATGGACGAGCACCTGCCGCCCCGGGTTCCACTCCGGGTCGAAGTAGAAGTGTCGCTCGGCGGCGAACGGCAACCGGGCGCGGACGTCGGCGATGAGGAACTGGTCGTCGTACGAGGAGCCGGAAAAGCCGACACCGAGCAGCCGCCGGACCTCGCTGCGCGAGCCGTCGGCGGCGACGAGGTGACTGCCCTCGACCCGCCCGGTCGCGCCGCCAGC
Organism: Actinomycetota bacterium; assembly: GCA_030773555.1. Taxonomy (GTDB): domain Bacteria; phylum Actinomycetota; class Actinomycetes; order JALYMT01; family JALYMT01; genus JALYMT01. The sequence goes on from JALYMT010000234.1 coordinate 13,416, forward strand.
CGTCCGGGTCTCGACGCGCACCCCGGTAGCGTCCTGCTCGACCCCGGTCACCCCCACCCCGCGGCGCAGCTCCACCAGCGGCTCGGCGTCCGCCCGCTCGAGGAGCAGCTCCTCCGTACGGGACTGGGCGAGGTTGACGAACGGCGGGAAGGGGCTCGTCCCCCGCTCGGGGAACGTGGTCTGGTAGAGCTCCCGGTCGCGGTAGTAGGTTCGCCCGACGGTCCAGGTTACGCCCTCCCGGGCGACCGTCGCGCCCACGCCGACCCGCTCGAGAATGTCGAGGACGTCGCGCTGCATGCAGATCGCCTTGGACCCGACGGGGTCGCGGCGCTCCTTCGCCTCGAGCACGACGGTGCGCACGCCCGCGCGCGCGAGCAGCAGCGCGGTGGTGATCCCGACGGGGCCGGCGCCCGCGATCAGGACGGCGGGCCCCGTGTCGATGGCCGGCGTCATGAGCCCTGCAACGCGTCCCAGACCTCGCGGTCGCGCTGGGCGGTCCACACCCGGGGTCGCTCGACGCCGTCGTACTCGTCCCACAACCGGGAGACGTTGAACGGCATGCAGTGCTCGAAGATCGGCCATTGCCCGTAGCGCGGCGCCAGCGCGGCGTGCGCCCGGGCGAACGCCTCCCGCAGCGTCCCGTCGCGGCGGTGGACCGCACCGACCTCGCGGCGCATCGTGGACAGGGTCTGCTCCACCGCCTCGCCCACCTCGCCGCCGCGGACGACGGCGCCCCGGCCCCCGATCAGCACCTGCACGTCCAGGGCGGCGACCCGGTCGAGGGTGGTGGTGGACCACTCCTCGTGGAAGGCGTCACCGGTGTAGAGGGCGGCCCGGGCCTCGACGAGGTCGCCGGCGAACAGCACGCGCTGGGCGGGCAGCCAGGCGACGAGGTCGCCCTCGGTGTGCCCGCGCCCGCAGTACTGCAGCACCAGCTCGCCCCGCCCGCCGCCGAGATCGAGAGCCAGCCGGTCGGAGAAGGTGAGGTCGGGCCACGTCAGCCCCGGGATCGTCTCGGCGCCCTCGAAGAGCCGGGGCATCCGCCCTGCCTCGGACTCCCAGTCCTCCTTGCCGCGCTCGGCGATCAGCGCCCGGGTGCGCTCGTGGGCGATGATCACGTCCGCGTCGAAAGCCGCGGCTCCCAGCACGCGGACCGCGTGGTAGTGCGAGAGGACGAGGTAGCGGACCGGCTTGTCGGTGTGCTCCCGGAGCCGGTCGAGCCAGCGCCGGGCCAGCAGCGGCGTGGCGCGCGCCTCGAAGGCGACGAGGAAGTCCTCCCCCTCGACGGCGCCGACGTTGGGGTCACCCTCGGCGGTCAGGGCGTAGACGCCCTCACCGACGACCTCCAGGCGCTCCTGCTTCTCGCCGAGGTCGGCGGCGGAGGCGAACGGCTTGCTCATGGCCCGGTCCCTTCTCCTTCCGCCCCTGCAGGCGAGGCCCCATACTGTCCTCGCGATCATGGCGCGGCGCAGCCTTGCCGCGCCACCGGCGCGGGCCAGCCGCCAGCCACGGCTACGACGGCTGGCTGCTGGCGACCCGCGCGATCGACGAGGTCGGCACCGACAAGGAGAAGGTGCGCAATTGGCTCGAGAACGCCAAGAACGTCGTCGGCATCAGCGGCGTGTTCACCATGACCCCGCAGGACCACAGCGGCCTGAGCAAGGACGCGCTCGTCTACGTGACCGTCGCCGGCGGATCGTTCAAGCTCTACTCCCCGCCCAAGAGCTAGGGGCATGGCCGATCTCCTGCAGCTGGTCTTCGCCGGCCTGAGCCAGGGGGCCGTCTACGCCCTGGTCGCGATCGGCTTCGTCGCGGTCTTCGCGGTCAGCGGCGTGATCAACTTGGTGCAGGGCGAGTTCGCGGCCCTGGCCGGGCTGGTGGCGATCTCCGCTACGGCCAGCGGCCTGCCCCTCGCCGTCGCCCTGCCGCTCGCCCTCGCGTCGGCAGCGCTGGCCGCCGCGGTGCTGGAGCGGGTCGTCATCCGCCCGGTGCGCACGATGACGACGCTCACCTCGATCATCCTGACCCTCGGCGTCTCCACCGCGCTCAAGGCGGCGATGCTGCTGGTGTACGGCCCCGACGCCCGCGGGCTGCAGCCCTTCACCGACGCGACGTACGAGGTCGGCGGCGTCTCGATCCGCGCGCAGGAGCTGTGGATCCTCGCCGTCGCTGCGGTCGTGGCGGGGGCGGTCTTCTGGTTCTACGAGCGCACCGTCCAGGGCAAGGCGCTGCGCGCGTGCGCCGAGCAGCCGGTCGCGGCGCGGCTGGTCGGGATCTCCCCCGGGCGGGCCTCGTTGACCAGCTTCCTGGTCGCCGGCCTCGTCGGGCCGTCGCCGGGGTCCTCGCGAGCCCCATCTACTTCAGCTCCTGGGAATCCGGCCTGACCCTGGGGCTCAAAGGGTTCGTCGCCGCCACCCTCGGCGGGCTCGTGTCGATCCGCGGGGCGGTGCTGGGCGGCCTGCTGCTCGGCGTCCTCGAGAACCTGGTCGCCGGCTACTACGACACCGGCCTGCGTGACGCCGTGGCCTTCCTCGTCCTGATCGTCGTCCTCGTCGTACGCCCCGGCGGGCTCTTCGGGCGCCACGCCGAGGCGAGGGTCTGAGCGTGGCCCCGCCCGATACGGTGGCGCGCCTGGCCCCGGCGGCTACCCAGCTGCGGGTGACCGGGTGGAGGGCGCGCCGCGGCGACCTGGTCGGTCTCGCGCTGCTCGTCGCGTTCGTCGTCACCTTCCCGCTCATGGCCGGCGGGCGCGAGGTGAACGTCGGCGTGTACGCGATGATCTACGCGATCGCCGCGCTGGGGCTGAGCCTGCTCATGGGCCTGGCCGGCCAGGTGAGCCTCGGGCACGCCGGCTTCTTCGCGATCGGCGCCTACACCCAGGCCGCCCTGACGACGAAGTACGCGACCGGCTCGCTGCTGGCCTCGATCGCGGCGGTCGCGCTCACCATGCTCGCCGCGCTGCTCGTGGGCCTGCCCCTGCTGCGCCTGCGCGGGCACTACCTCGCCCTGGCGACCCTCGGCTTCGGCATCATCGTCAGCGTCGTGGCGAACGAGACCACCTACGTCGGCGGCCAGTCGGGACTGTTCGGCATCGCCAAGCCGGCGTTTGGCGGGCGCACCTACGACTCCGAGTCCGAGTACTTCTGGCTGCTCGCCCCGATCGTCGTGGTCGGCCTGCTGCTCGCGCGCAACGTGGTGCAGAGCCGCATCGGGCGCGCTCTCGGCGCGGTGAACGACTCGGAGGTGGCCGCCGAGTCCCTGGGGGTGAACACCTACCGCCTGCGGCTGCAGGTGCTGATCCTGTCGGCGGCCTACGCCGGCGTCGCGGGGGTCGCCTTCGCCCACTGGCTCGGCGTGGTCAACCCGAACGCCGCGAACTTCCCGCTGTCGGTCGAGTTCCTCCTCATCGTGGTCTTCGGCGGCCTCGGCTCGGTGTGGGGCGCGATCGTCGGCGCCTTCGCGCTGGAGGGCCTCGACGAGTTCCTGCAGGACCTGATCCCGCGGCTGGTGCCAGGTGCGCGCGGCGAGGTGCAGCTCATCGGCTTCGGCCTGGTGCTCACCGGGCTGATCATCTTCCTGCCCGGCGGATTGCACCAGCTGTGGCGGCGGCTGTTCGCCCGCCGCGCCCCTGCCACTGCCGCCCCCGCCACTGCCGCCGCTGCCGGCGCCGAGGAGCCGGACTCCGGGCAGTCCGACGACGTCGGCCCGCTGCTCACCCGGGAGGGACGGCCCGCCCCGGGCACCCCCCTGCTCGAGGTCCGCGGGCTGTCCAAGCGCTTCGGCGGGGTCGTCGCGGTCGACGGGGTGTCCCTGGACGTCCGCGCGGGCGAGATCGTCGCGCTCATCGGCCCCAACGGCGCGGGCAAGACCACGCTGTTCAACATGGTCAGCGGCGCGCTGGCCCCGAGCGCGGGGACCGTGCAGCTCGGCGGGCGACGCATCGAGGGGCGCAAGCCGCACGTGTTCGCCGAGGCCCGTGCGACCCGCACCTTCCAGAACCTGCAGATCTTCCGCTCGGCCACGGTGCTGGGCAACGTCATGGTGGGCCGGCACCTGCGGGGGCGAGCCGGCCTGGTGGCGGCCGCCCTCGTCCTGCCCGCCCGGCGGGAGGAGCGCGAGGTCGAGCAGGCGGCCCAGCGGCTCGTGGAGCTCCTCGGGCTGGCAGACGACGCCGACCGGCCGGCCGTCGACCTGTCCTTCGGGCGGCAGCGGCTGGTGGAGGTCGCCCGGGCCCTGGCCAGCGAGCCCGACCTGCTGCTGCTCGACGAGCCCATGGCGGGCCTGGCGCAGGGCGAGCGGCACGAGCTCGCACGCCTGCTCCGCCGGCTGCGCGCCGGGGGCATGGCGATCGTCCTCGTCGAGCACGACGTCGAGGCGGTGCTCGCCCTGGCCGACCGCGTCGTGGTCCTCGACGACGGCGTCCTCATCGCCGAGGGTCCCCCCGACACCGTCCGGCAGGACCCCGCGGTGGTCGCCGCCTACCTCGGCGTCGAGGAGGACGACCAGGAGGCGCGCCGGCTCGCGGGCAGCGACCGCGCGCCCTCCGGCGGCGGCAGCCCGTGACCCTCGACGTACGCGCCCTGACGGCCGGCTACGGCCGGCTGGAGGTGCTGCACGGGCTCGATCTCACGGTGGGGGCCGGCGAGCTGGTCGCCGTGCTCGGCGCGAACGGGGCCGGCAAGACGACGCTGCTGCGCACCCTGTCGGGCCTGCTGCGCCCCACGGGTGGCACGGTGCTCCTCGACGGGCGCGAGCTCGGCGGCGTCCCCGCCGACAAGGTCGCCGGCCTGGGGCTGGCGCACGTGCCCGAGAACCGCCTGGTGTTCCCGACCCTCAGCGTCGATGACAACCTGACGCTGGGGGCGTACGGCCACCGCCGTGACCGGGCGGGTGTCGGCGCCGACCGCGACCGGGTCCTCGAGCTGTTCCCCCGGCTGCGCCAGCGCGGCGACCAGGCCGCGGGCACGTTGTCGGGCGGAGAGCAGCAGATGCTCGCGGTGGCCCGGGGTCTCATGGCCCGTCCCCGCGTCCTCGTCCTCGACGAGCCCAGCGTGGGCCTGGCGCCGCGCATCATCGCCGAGATCTTCACCGCCCTCGACCGGCTGCGGGCCGACGGGGAACTCTCCCTCCTGCTGGTCGAGCAGAACGCCCGCGCGGCCCTCAAGGTCGCCGACCGGGCCTACGTCATGGACCGCGGCCGCATCGTCCTCGACGGCACGACCGCCGAGCTGCTCCGCGACCCCCGCGTCCAGTCGGCTTATCTGGGCGGGGGATACGCCTCGGTTGCCGACAACCCGGTCTGACCCGGCTCAGCGGTGCGCCCGCTGTCAGTGCAGGCCGCCGGCCCGCCAGGCGGCAGCCGCCCGCTCGAGTTGGGCGGCCACCTCGAGGGCGCGCGCCCCGAGCTCGCCGGGGCTGGTGTCACCGCCGGCGGTGGCCTGCTCGCTGCGGCCGGCAGCCAGGATGCGGCTGAACGCCGCCGCCCGCTCGAGGCTGGTGCCGAGGTCGCCGGAGAAGACGTCGGCGAGCAGGGTGTCGGCGAGCCGGGCCATGTCGCCGGCGTCAGGGGCCTCGGGCACCCCGGCGATCACGTCGGCGACCTCGGCGTGCCGCCGGCCGCCGCGGTAGAGCCGGGCCACCTCCGCGCCCGACCGGTAGCACCAGGCCCGCAGGAGGTAGAGCGCCCACAGGGTGGCCGGCAGGGTGCCCGGCTCCGCGTGGCGCCACAGCTGCGCCAGCTCGTCGAGCCCCACCGTGTCGCCCAGCGTGACCAGCGAGGCCTGCTCGGCGGTGCCGGAGCGGCCCGCGGCGAGCACCACCCGGGCGGTCGTGTGCGCCCGCTCGTGTCGGGCGGCCGGGTCGTTCGAGTCGCAGCCCAGGGCCTCGGACAGGTCGGCGCGCAGCGTGGGCCGACGCGGCCGATGAGGCCGCCCCTCGGGGACGTGCTCGGGCACCTGCGCCTCCTTCCCGGCCTCGCGGACGCTTCGAGTCCTCTCCAGGATGCCCCTCGGGTGCACATGCCGCCCGAACTCAGCCCGACACCACCTCCAGATAGGGCGACGGGACGTGCTCGGCAAGCCACGTCTGCTCGTTGCCGCGGTAGAACTGCACGCCGTCGCGGGCGGCCGCACCCGCACTCACCCGGAGCAGCGCCGGCGTACGGCTCCGACGCCTGCCCACCACCGCCGCGGTCTCCTCGTCGGTCGACAGGTGGACGTACTGGCGGCGCATCGGACGCAGCCCCTCCGCCAGGATCGCGGGCACCACCGCGGGCGAGGTCCCGTGGAAGAGGACTGCGGGAGGAGGCTGCGGCTCCCCGACGACGACGAGACCGGGCAGGCTGTGGCCGTAGCGCGCGCGGATGCGCCCGCCCGCCAGCTCGTAGCGGCGCTTCGACGAGCGCCGGACCATGTCCTCGACCTCGGCCACGTCGAGGGAGCGCCACCGGGGCGAGCTGGCCCGCAGCGCGTCGACGAGCTCGGCGACGGGCGTCCAGCCACCCTCGGCGAGACGCAGGCCGAGACGTTCGGGCGTGTGCCGCAGGGCGCGCGCCACCGCCTTGCTCAGCTCGGTCCGGCGGTCGGGCACCCCGGAGGCGTACCCCGACCGGCTACTCGTTGACTCGCGTCGGAACGGTCGACCCCCCTTGCGCTCAATGTCGGCGTTCCGGTCGGACGCGGCGAGGGTCACCAGCGTCAGCGCCCGGGGCGGGGGTAACGCGTGGCCCGGGTGGCGCGGGTCGTCCCCGCACCGTCCTGTCGGGGAGTACCGCGTGCTGATTATTCCCATCGGCGAGCACGAGCTGCTCGTCTTCTGGGTGCAGTTCGTGACCTTGCTGGTCGTGGCCCGGCTGCTGGGCTCGCTGATGCTCAAGGTCGGGCAGCCCAGCGTTATCGGGGAGATCGGCGCCGGAGTGCTGCTGGGGCCCAGCGTCCTCGGCGCGCTGTGGCCCGAGGGCGCTTCCTGGCTGTTCCCGCCGCCGCCGACGCAGTCGGCGATGCTGCTGGTCGTGCTCAACACCCGCAGCTACACGGTGGTGGTCATCATGGCCATCGCGACCTCGATGGCGGCGCCGCCGCTGCTGCACACCATCACTCGCCGCTGGCAGGGCTCCCCGGAGGAGCGCGAGCGCCTGGAGCAGGAGGAGACGCTGCGCAGCAACCTGCTCGTCCGCCCGGAGCACGTGCTCGTGCCGGTCGAGCGTCCCGCGAAGTCACTGCTCGCCGCGAAGGTGCTCGACATCGCCTGGCCGCAGGGCCTCTCCGCGACCGTGCTCGGCGTGGGCACCGCCGGGGACGCGGCGATCCGACCCACCGTCGAGGTGTTCGGGCGGCGGAAGGTGGAGCGGGTGGAGGTGCTCAGCGGCGACCCCGCCGCCGCGGTCCTGGAGCAGGTGCGCCTCGGCTACGGCGCGATCGGCATCGGGGCGCACGAGGGAGAGGACGAGGGCCGGTTCATGTCGGCGCTCACCGACCGGCTGCTGATGGACGCCGAGCTGCCTGTCGTCGTCGTCGTACGCAGCGGGGAGTACGCCCGGTTGGACGCGATGGTCGGCTTCTCCCGCATCCTGGTGCCCGTCGTGGGCACCGTGCCCGACCGGCTCGCCCAAGAGGTCGGCTTCAGCGTGGCCGCCAACGGCGGGGCGGAGCTCGTGATCGCCCACGTCGCCCCGCCGCTGCCCGATGACCTCAGCCCTGGCCAGGCCGGGGCGGCCCGGGCCACCGGGGTGGCGGGCAGCCGCCTCGCCGTCCAGGCCCGCCCGACCCTGTCGGCGCCCGACCTGCTCGCGGAGGAGCTCGCCGGGCAGGTCGTGGCCGACGCCGCCGACCTCGCCGCCCGACTCGGGGCCACCCCACGCACCGTCGTACGGCACGCGGTGTCGCCGGCGGCCGAGATCGTCGCGCTGATCGGCGAACTCGAGCCCGACCTCGTGGTGCTGGGGACGGAGCTGCGTCCGGGCCCGCCGGGTCGACCCTTCCTCGGCCATCTCGTCGAGCAGGTGCTGGCGCAGGCCGAGGCGAACGTCGCGGTCGTCGTCGCCCCGCCTTCCTGGGTCGCCTCCCGGGCGCGATCCTGAGAGCAGGACGCACGTCGCCGCCCCAACCGCCCATGCGCTTGGATGGGACGCGTGCCTGCCACGACTCCGGCGCATCCCGAGGCCCGGTCCGCGCGCGGCTGCGCCTACGGGTTCCGCTTCGACTCCTGCCGGCCGGGTGAGCTCACCGCCCGGACCCTGCGCCGGCACGGACAGGGGGCGACGTGAGCGCGGTCGAGGTGCACGTCCAGGTGGAAGGTCCCGAGGACGCCCCCGTCGTCGTCTTCTCCCCGAGCCTGGGCAGCACGCTGGCGATGTGGGACGCGCAGGCGGCGGCGCTGCGCGAGCACCGGCGCGTGGTGCGCTACGACCCCCGCGGGCACGGCCGCTCCCCCGCCCCCCCGGGTCCGTACGAGCTCGCCGACCTCGCCGACGACGTCGTCGCCCTGCTCGACCGGCTCGGCGTGCCCGCCGTCGACTTCTGCGGCCTGTCCCTCGGCGGCATGACCGGGATGCAGCTCGCCGTGCACCACCCCGAGCGGATCCGCCGCCTCGTGCTGTGCTGCACCGCGGCGAAGCTGCCGCCCGAGCCGTGGGCCGATCGGGCCGCCGCGGTGCGCGCCGCGGGTACGGCGTCGATCGCGGGCACCGTGGTCCAGCGCTGGCTCACCCCGCGATACGCCGCCGCGCACCCCGCCCTCGTCCGGCACCTCGAGGCGATGGTCGAGAGCGCCTCCGACGAGGGCTACGCCGAGTGCTGCGACGCCATTCGGCGCATGGACCTCCTCGACTCCCTCGAGCGGGTGAGCGCGCCGACCCTCGTCGTGGCCGGCAGGGACGATCCGGCGACCCCGCCGGAGCACGCGGAGCGCATCGCGGCGCGCATCCCGGGGGCCCGCCTCGAGGTGCTCGCACCCGCCGCCCACCTGGCGAACCTCGAGCAGGCCGAGGCGCTGACCGCGTTGCTGCTCGACCATCTCGACGCGGACGGGAAGCGCCGATGAACGACGACGAGCGGCGGGCGCAGGGCATGCGGGTGCGCCGGGAGGTGCTCGGTGACGCGCACGTCGATCGGGCGGTCCAGGGCACCACCCCGTTCACCGCGCCCTTCTAGGACTTCATTCCCCGCACCGCCTGGGGCGGCATCGCGGAGGAGATCCAGGAGGTGCTGCTGCACACCGCGGTCTACGCGCGCGTGTCGGCGGCCAACGAGGCCTTCGCGACCGCGCGCGCGTGCTCGCGCAGGAAGCGCCCGGCTCCGACTGAGGCAGCGCCGCCCAGCGGCAGGCACGGCTCGACACGCCGCCGGGGCCCGGTGCGGAGCGGCCAGGCCCCGGCTCGCTAGCGTCCTCTGGTCGGCCCTCTGGTCGTCGCGTCGTCGTCGTCGAAGGAGACCGCAGGCCCATGACGATCCGCGCCAGCCGCACGACGAAGCTCCGGGTCGCGCTCGCGGCGGCAGCCGTGGCAGCTGCCGGGCTGCCGACGCTCGCCCTGGCCCCCGCGGCCGCCGCGGCGGTCACCGGGCAGGTGGTCTCGTTCGGCAGCAACCCGGGGAACCTGCAGATGTTCCGCTACGTCCCCGACGACCTGCCGCGAAACGCGCCCGTCGTCGTCGCGATGCACGGCTGCACGCAGCGCGCGACGGCGTACGACGACGAGCCGGGCTGGACCGCCCTCGCCGACCGGTGGAAGTTCATCCTGGTCCTGCCCCAGCAGACCTCGGCGAACAACGCGAACTCCTGCTTCAACTGGTTCGAGTCCGCTGACATCACCCGCGGCAGCGGCGAGGCCCTCTCCATCAAGCAGATGGTCGACAAGACCAAGGCCGACTACTCGGTGGACGCCGGCCGCGTCTACGCCACCGGCTTGTCCGCCGGCGGCGCAATGACCGCGGTCATGGTCGCGACCTACCCCGACGTCTTCGCCGGCGGCGCGGTGGTCGCGGGCTTGCCCTACCGGTGCGCGACGAGCCTCTACGCCGCCTTCGGCTGCATGAGCCCCGGCGTGGACAAGACGGCGAGGGCATGGGGCGACCTCGTCCGCGGCGCGAGCGGGCATCGCGGCCCGTGGCCCCGGATGTCCCTGTGGCACGGCGACGCGGACGCCACGGTGAAGCCCGGCAACCTGACCGAGCTGGTGCAGCAGTGGACCGACGTCTACGGCGTCGACGCGACGGCCGATGTTTCCGACTCGGTCAACGGCTATCCGCACCGGGTCTTCACCGACGCCGCGGGCAGCCCGGTCGTCGAGACGTACTCGATTCCGGGCATGGGTCACGGGACGCCCGTCGACCCGGGCACCGCGACCGAGCAGTGCGGCACGGCGGCGGCGTACGTCCTCGACGTCGGTATCTGCTCCAGCTACGCCATCGGCCGGTTCTTCGGGCTGGACCGGACCGCCGGCGGCGGCACCGGTGACACGACGGCGCCCTCGACCAGCGTCACCGCCCCCGCGGCGGGCTCGACCGTCTCGGGCAGCGTCTCGGTCGAGGCGTCGGCGAGCGACGCCGGCGGCATCTCGCGCGTCGACTTCCTCGTCGACGGCGCCGTCCTCGCCAGCGACAGCACCGCCCCCTACGCGGCCGACTGGAACACGACGTCGGCGGCCAACGGCACGCACACGCTGGTGGCCGAGGCCTACGACGCTGCCGGCAACGTCGGCCCCTCGGCCGGGGTGCCCGTGACCGTCAGCAACGCCACCAGCGGCGGCGGGCTCACGGAGACCTTCAGCGACCGCGACGGCTCCGGCGACCTCCTCGACGTACCGGGGTGGACCGCAGGGGGATGGACCGCCAGCACCTCCGACGCCACCGGCCTGACCGGCAGCCGGTCGGCCTACGGCTACGCCTCCTCCGGCTGGGGCTGCCTGGGTGGCACGAGGACCCGCACCCTGAGCCGCTCGGTGACCCTCGGGGGAGCCCCCACCTTGAGCTACGCCCGCCAGCTGGACCTCTCGGCCGCCGTCAATCGCAGCACCACGGCCGGTTTCCGGGTCAGGGTCGCCGGCACGGTGGTGGACAGCAAGAGCGTCACCAGCGCCAGCTACCGGGACGCCGGCTGGGTCAGCCGCACCGACATCGACCTGTCACCCTGGGCCGGACGGACCGTCACGTTGGCCTTCGAGTCCAGCGCCTACAGCAACGTCTGCCTCCCGGTGCACGCGAAGAACCTCGTCGACGACGTCAGAGTCTCCGGCTGAGAGACCGCCAGCATCCCGGCCCGCTCGGGAGTGCGCGCGACCACCGGAGGGGGGCACCCTGGGCGGTGAGCTCGCGCACGACCTCGCCGCCGATGGTGCCGGTAGCACCGAAGACCAGGAGCACGGTGACCACCTTCCGCCGCGGACGAGGACGCCGGGCACGCTGTCCCGGCCGATCTGGCGTGCTGGCCCTGGCCGTGGCCCTCCTCGCCGCGCTGGCCGGCTGCGGCGGGAGCCGCTCGGGGCTCGAGGAGGTCGGCGACTTCGGCAGCAACCCCGGCGACCTGCGCATGTTCGTCCACGTGCCGCCCGCCCTGCCGCCGGGCGCCCCGCTCGTCCTCGCCCTACCGGGGTGCACGCAGACCGCCGAGGACTACCGCGAGGCCGGGTGGAACGAGCTCGCCGACCGCGCCGGCTTCACCGTCGTGTACGCCGAGCAGCGCCGCCGCAACAATGCCAGCCGCTGCTTCAACTGGTTCCTGCCCGGCGACACCGCCCGGGGCGCCGGCGAGGTGCTCTCCCTGGTGGAGATGGTGCGCGAGGCGGGGCGGCGTACGTCAGCCGACCCCCGCCGGGTCTACGTCACCGGCCTGTCGGCGGGGGGAGCGATGGCGGCCGCCCTGCTGGCCACCTATCCCGACGTGTTCGCCGCGGGCGGGATCCTCGCCGCCGGTCCGTACGGCTGCGCGAGCGACCTGCGCGAGAGCGTCGGCTGCCTGCTCGGGCGGGTCGACCGGCCCGCCGAGGAGTGGGGCCGGCAGGCGCGCGCCGCCGCGCCGGGCCATGTCGGGCCGTATCCGCGGGTCAGCCTGTGGCACGGCGCCGACGACCGGGTCGTCGACCCGGCGAACCTGCGGGAGTCGACCGAGCAGTGGACCGCGGTCCACGGCCTGAGCGGCGCCGGCGGCGAGGCCGAGCGGGTTCGCGGCGCCGAGCACGTGGTCTGGCGCGACGGGAGCGGCCGGCCCGTGGTCGAGAGCTGGCTCGTGGACGGCCTGGGGCACGCCGCGCCCGTGGACCCGGGCACCGGGCCCGAGCAGGGCGGGGCCGTCGGCGACTATCTCGACGACGCCGACCTCTTCGCGACCCTGCACCTCGCGCGGTTCTTCGGGCTGGTGGCCTGAGCGGCCGCGAATTGCCCGGTCGGGCGTCAGTAGCGGTGGTCCTCGACGTCGACGTAGCCGCCGGCCTCTTCGGCCCCCGGCACCCGGACGCTCACCGCACCCGCTCGCTCGTCGGCAGCAACCCGCTCCTCGGGAGGAAGCCGGGGCGCGTCGGGCGGCGTCGGGGCCGCGGCTTCGCCGGTCTCGACGCGCTTGCGCAGCTCGGCGTTGGCCTCGCTCCCGCGGTAGCCGCGAATCGAGAGCCAGTCATGGAGGCGCTCGCGCTCGGGGTGGGTGGGCTGGACGATGTTGTAGACGTAGTTCATGCCCCGTCGGCCCGCCTCCTGCTCCAGCCGGCCCAGGATGAAGGTGCCCACGCCCCGGTGCTGGACCGTGGGGTCGACCGCGAGCAGGATCTCCGCGTCCCCCCACATGGAGTCGAGCCAGCCGTAGCCGACGACGCCGCCCTGCTCGTCGACGACCGACCACCACTCGCCGGGCAGCGCCGCGCCCTCGGCGTAGGAGAAGGTGAAGACCCCCTCGGGCGCCTGCCCGACGACCCGCTGCTTGTCGGCGTCCCACCGCGCGTGCTCGTCGCGCACCCAGCTCAGCGCCATCGCGAACTCCCTTCGCAGGGCGAAACCCTGCCGGTCACTATGCACCAGGACCCGGGGCTTCCCGGTCCTCGGTCATGCTGATGGACGAGACATCCGGTGAGGAAGCGGGCGAGACCCCTGTGATCTACGACTACTGCGTCGTCGGCGGCGGCATCGTCGGGATGGCGACGGCGATGAAGCTGCTCGAGCGCCGGCCGGACGCCAGCGTCGTGGTGCTCGAGAAGGAGAGCGCCCTCGGCCGTCACCAGACCGGGCACAACAGCGGGGTGATCCACTCCGGGGTCTACTACGCCCCGGGCAGCCGCAAGGCCGAGCTGTGCCGCCGCGGCGCGGCGGCGACCAAGGAGTTCTGCGAGCAGCGCGGCATCGCCTACGACGTCTGCGGCAAGCTCCTCGTCGCGACCGACGAGCTCGAGGCCCGGCGCATGGATGCGCTGTACGAGCGGTCACAGGCCAACGGCGTCGACGTGGAGCGCCTCGACGCGGCCGAGCTGCGCCGCTGGGAACCGAACGTGGTCGGCGTGGGCGCCCTCTACTACGCGACGACCGGCATCACCGACTACCGGCAGGTGTGCCGCGCGATGGGCGACGTGGTGGCCGGGGCCGGCGGCCGGGTCGAGCCCGGCGTCACCGTCGAGACGATCGTCGAGTCGGCCTCGGAGGTGACCGTCGTCGCCGGTGGGCGGAGCTGGGGCGCCCGGCAGCTGGTGGTGTGCGCCGGCCTGCAGGCCGACCGGCTGGCGCGCGCGGCCGGGATGGACACCGACTTCCAGATCGTCCCGTTCCGCGGCGAGTACTACCGCCTGCCCGCGGCGAAAAACGACGTCGTCCGGCGGCTGATCTATCCGATCCCCGACCCGGAGCTGCCCTTCCTCGGCGTCCATCTCACCCGGATGATCGACGGCGGCGTGACCGTCGGCCCCAACGCCGTGCTCGGGCTGGCCCGAGAGGGCTACCCGAAGTTCTCCTTCGCCGCCCGCGACGTGCGCGAGTACGCCCGCTTCCCCGGCATGTGGAAGGTGGCCCGCAAGAACGTGCGCACCGGGGTCCGCGAGGTCCGCAACTCGCTGTGGAAGCGGGGCTACCTGCAGGAGTGCCGCAAGTACTGTCCCAGCCTCACCCTCGGCGACCTGCTGCCCGAGGAGGCCGGCATCCGGGCGCAGGCCGTGCGCCGCGACGGCACCCTGGTGCACGACTTCCTCTTCGCCGAAACCGCACGCATGCTGCACGTCTGCAACGCCCCGTCACCGGCCGCGACCTCCGCGATTCCCATCGGCGAGATGATCGTCGACCGGTGCCTGCAGGCCGAGGCCAGCCGGGGATGAGCGCCCTGCCGGGCCTGGCCTGGCGGGTCGTACCCTTCGCCGGGTGCGCATCGGAGCCTCCCGGTCACCTCGCGGAGTCACCGGTGCCGGGGGACGCGGTGTGGCACGCTCGGACGCCGGCAGCGCATTCCTTCCAACGGCCCTGGGGGCGGACCTGACCACCGATGACGTGGCCTCCGAGCCGTACGGGTTCTCGCCTCGGCTGCGCCTGGCCGGTGCCGCCGTGCACCTCTATACGGCGAGCGGGTCAGTGCTGGCCCTGCTCGTGGTCATCGCGGCCCTCGACGGCGACGCCGTGCGGGCCCTGTGGCTGAGCCTGGTCGCCCTGGTCATCGACGGGACCGACGGCATGCTGGCCCGCCGCCTGCGGGTGCGGGAGACGATTCCGGAGTTCGACGGGGCCCGGCTCGACGACATCGTCGACTACCTGACCTACGTCTTCGCCCCCGTCCTGCTGCTGTGGACCGGGGGCTACCTTCCGGCCGGCGCCGCCGGGGCCGTGCTCGCCGCCCTGCCCCTGCTGTCCTCGAGCTACCAGTTCTGCCGGGTGGACGCGAAGACCACCGACCACTTCTTCTTCGGCTTCCCCAGCTACTGGAACGTCGTCGCGTTCTACGTGGTCGTGCTCGGGCTCGGCCCGGTGGTGACGGGGGGAATCCTGCTGCTCTGCTCGGTCCTCGTCTTCGTCCCGATCCGCTACCTCTACCCGTCGCGGACGCAGGCCTTCCGCCGGACGACGCTGCTGCTCACCGCCGGCTGGCTGGGAACCTACGTCGTCCTCCTGCTGCAGGTGCCCGAGCCGCATCCTGTCGCGGTGGCGCTCTCGCTGGCCTACCTCGTCTACTACGGGGGGCTGAGCGGCTACCTCACCCTGCGCCGCAGCCGCGCCCGGGCGCTGGCCGCCCAGCCCGTCGCCTAGCTGGGCACCCTTGCTGCCCGGCCTGGCCGCCGCACTGGCGGCGGCGGTCGCCTTCGGCGTCGCGGCGATCCTGCAGGCTCAGGGCGTACGCCGACTGCCGCCCGCGGACGGCTTCGACCCGCGGCTGGTGGTCCACCTGCTCCGTGACGGGGCGATCGTGGCCGCCCTGGCGCTCAACCTGAGCGGCTTCCTCCTGCACCTCGTCGCGCTACGGTCGCTGCCCCTGTTCCTCGCGCAGGCGGGCATCGCCGGCAGCCTCGTCGTCACGGCGCTGCTCGCCGTGCGCCTGTTCTCCGACCGGCTCGCGCTCCGCGACTGGGCGGCGGTCGCCGCCGTCTGCGCCGGTCTGGGTCTGCTCGCCGCGGCGGCCGGCCCCCCCGGCTCGACCGGGCAGGGCAGTGACGTCGCGGCCGGTCTCGCCGTCGCGGTCGTCCTGGTTGCCGTCGGCGGGCTGGCGGCGAGGAAGTGGCGGGGCCCGCACGGCGCCGCGCTGCTCGGGCTGCTCGCCGGTCTCGGCTTCGCGGTGCTGAGCATCGCGGCGCGCCTGCTGCCCGAGCTGGCACCCGCTGCCCTGGCACGCAGCCCCGCGACCTACGTCATGCTCGCCAGCGGCGCGGTCGCCTTCCTCCTCTACTCCCTCGCCCTGCGACGCGGCGAGGTCACGACCGCCACCGCACCGATGATCGTGACACAGACGACGGCGCCGGCGGTGGTGGGCGTGCTCCTCCTCGGCGACGCCGTACGACCCGGCGGGGCCGCAGGTGTGGCCCTCGGCTTCCTGCTCGCCGCCGGCGGGGCGGTGGTGCTGGCCCGCTTCGAGGGAGCCCGGCGATGACGCAGGGGGCAGGACTACGCGGGCTCGGAGAACGGCGACGGCGCCGGCGGTCGGCCGCTGGCGGAGGTCACGATGTCGGCGGCCGACAACTACACTGGTCCGCACGGGTTGGGCCAGTAGCCCGCCGCGTGCGTCGCACGTCAACCGGAGTTCGTCCCGCCTGCAGGTGGCCGACCGTGGGTCAGGAGGGTCGTTGACCTTTCCCCTGGACGGGCACGGCCCGGCGTCGTTGCGGGTCGTGCCCTCGTCGGACATCGACGGCCTGCGGGTCCAGCTTCGTGGAGAGCTCGATCGGGCCACCGCCGGCCGTCTCGTCGAGATCGTCGGGGCGCTGGCCGTGCCCGGCACCGCCCGGGTCCGGCTCGACCTGGCCGACCTCGACTTCATCGACGCCGCCGGCCTCGCCGCCCTGCTGCAGATCCACACGTCCCTGCATCGGCACGGCGGCCGGCTGAGCCTCGTACGGGCCCGGCCGCTGCTCCGTCGCATGCTCGCGGTCACCTCGCTGCTCGGGGCGCTCGACGTCGAGCCGGCGCCGCCGGCACCGGAATCCGCGCCCCCATCAGGGGGCTGAGCCCGTGACGACGGGGTAAGCGACCCCTGTAGGCAAGAGACCGTCGAGCCAAACAGGAGTGTGGCCGCCGCAACGCTCGAGCTGCCGCACACGCTGGGGGCAGCCGGGCACGCGCGCCGGCACGTGGCAGCGGCGGGCGCGCACTGGCCTGCTGGAGTCCTCGATGTCGCCCTGCTGCTCACCAGCGAGCTGGTGACCAACGCGGTCCTCCACGGCAAGGGCGAGGTCCGGCTGGTCGTGCGCGAGGTCGGTCCGCGGCTGCGCATCGAGGTCAGCGACGCCGAGCCCGGCCTCCTTCAGCTCTCGGGCGATCGGTGGAGCGCGACGAAGGAGGGCGGACGAGGCCTGCTGCTGGTGGCGGAGTTCGCCACCAGCTGGGGCAGCGAGCCGCGAGCCGACCGCCCGGGAAAGACCACCTGGTTCGAGTTGGATCTGCGCTCGCCCGACGGCCGGCCCGCTCAGAACCGGTAGACGCCGGCACGGTCGGCGTCGGCGTCCTCGGCGGCGCAGGGCCGGGCGTACGCCCGGCTGCGCAGGCGCAGCAGGCCGGCGGCGAGGCCGGCCGCGAGCAGGGAGCCGAGCAGGACCGCGACCTTGACGTGCTCGTCACGCTCACTGCCCGCGCCGAACGCCAGCTCGCCGAGGAGCAGCGACACCGTGAAGCCGACTCCGGCGACCAGCGCCAGACCGCCCACGTCGAGCCAGCGGAGCTCGGCATCGAGGTGGGCGCGCGTGAACCGCGCGACCAGCACGGTCGCGACCAGGATGCCCAGCGGCTTGCCCACGACGAGCCCCAGCAGGATGCCGATGGAGACCGGGTCGCCCAGGGCCCGCCCGAGGCCGCTCAGCCCGCCGACCGTCACCCCCGCGGAGAGGAACGCGAACACCGGCACGGCCAGGCCCGCCGACAGCGGCCGGAAGCGGTGCTCGAAGTGCTCGGCCAGCCCCGGCCCCTCCCCGGAGCGTCGGCGCACGGGCACGGCGAACGCGAGCAGGACACCCGCGACGGTGGCGTGCACCCCCGACTCGTGCACCAGCACCCACGTCAGGGCCGCGAGGGGCAGCAGCGACCATGAGCGCACCCGACGCTGCACGAGGACGGCGAATCCCGCCAGCGGGACGAGCGTGAGCATCAGCGGCCCGACCGCCAGCTCGCTGGTGTAGAAGACGGCGATGATCACGATCGCGAGCAGGTCGTCGACCACCGCGAGGGTCAGCAGGAAGGTCCGCAACGCCGACGGCAGCCGCGGGCCGGCGACGGCGAGCACGGCTAGGGCGAACGCGATGTCGGTGGCGGTGGGGATCGCCCAGCCGCGCAGCGAGCCCCCCTCGCCCAGGTTGACGACCGCGTAGACGGCGGCGGGCAGGATCACCCCCCCGACGGCGGCGGCGACCGGCACGGTCGCCCGC
>JALYMT010000235.1 GCA_030773555.1 Actinomycetota bacterium
CGACGAGCCAGCCGATGGCGCCCATGTCGGCCCAGGTGAGCGTCGGGTAGTTGAAGATGCTGGAGTACTTCTGCTTGCCCGTGTGCAGCAGGTCGAGCAGGTCCTCGCGGTCGGCTCCGAGGGTCTCGGCAGCGGAGTAGAGGTAGAGCCCGTGGCCGGCTTCGTCCTGCACCTTGGCCAGCAGGATCGCCTTGCGACGCAGGCTCGGGGCGCGTCCGATCCAGTTGCCCTCGGGCTGCATGCCGATGATCTCGGAGTGCGCGTGCTGGGCGATCTGGCGGATCAGGGTCTTGCGGTAGCCCTCGGGCATCCAGTCGCGCGGCTCGATGCGGGCGTCCTGGGCGATCAGCCGGTCGAACTCCTCCTGCAGGTCCTCCCGGACCGAGTCGCGGGGTCCGGGCAGCTGCCGGGCGCGGTCGTCGTCGGTGCCGTCGTTGCCGTACACGTGTCCTCCCGGACCCTGTCATCCCGACCGAACATTCGGTAAATTCTGGCCCGTGGACGTGGACGATGTCAACGGGACGGTCGAGCGGCCGCGGCGGGCGCGCGGCCGGCCCGCGCGCTACAGTCGAGCCGACCTCCTCGACATCGTCGTCCGGGTGTTCAACGAGCGCGGGTACGAGGCCACGAGCATGGAGGACCTGGCCCGGGCCAGCGGGCTGACGAAGTCGACCTTCTACCACCACGTCTCGGGCAAGGAGCAGCTGCTGCGCCTGGCCGTGGGCCGGGCGCTCGATGCGCTCTCGGGCGTCCTCGACGAGCCGGCCGCGGTGCACGGCCCGCCCGCGCACCGGCTCGAGCACGTCCTGCGACGCACCGCCCAGGTCCTCGTCGCCGAGCTGCCCTACGTGACGCTGCTGCTGCGCGTGCGCGGCAACACCAGTGCCGAGCGCGAGGCGTTGCGTCGGCGGCGTGAGCTGGACGCCCGCGTGGCGGCGATCGTCCGGGAGGCGGCCGAAGCCGGGCAGATCCGCGCCGACATCGATCCGCGGCTGGCGACCCGGCTGCTCTTCGGCATGGTCAACTCGATGACGGAGTGGTACCGCCCCGGCGCCTCGCCTACGGGCGGGAACGACGAGCTCAGCCGGGCGGTGGTCGAGCTCGCCCTCGACGGCCTACGCGCGCGCGGCTGAGGACGGCGGACTTCAGGACACGCTGTGCAGCCGCGCCCCGGCCTGGTCGCGCTTCTGGGCGTACATCGCCCGGTCGGCGTCGCGCCACACGTCGAGCATCGTGGTGCCGAGCGTGCCCACGCCGACGGCCACGGCGATGCCCGCGGCGTCGAGAATCGTCTGCAGCCGCTGGGCCTCCACCTGCCCGCCGGCCAGGTCGGTCTCCACGGCGAGCACGCCGAACTCGTCGCCACCCAGGCGGGCCACGGGGTCGCTGTAGCGGACGCTGGAGCGCAGCAGTTTCGCCGCCCGGGAGATCAACTGGTCGCCGGCGTCGTGCCCGCGGGTGTCGTTGACCTCCTTGAGGCCGTTGAGGTCGAAGATCAGCACGCAGGCCGGGTGGCCGTAGCGGCCGCACCGTGCCTCCTCGTCGGCGAGCACGCGGTCCCACGCCCGCCGGTTCTTGACCCCGGTCAGCGGGTCCACGCAGGCCTCGGCCTCGGCCCGCTCGGCGCGCCCGCGCTGAGCGGTGCGCGCGAGGTCGAGTGCGAGCACGGTGGAGAGCAGGCGGGCCTGCAGCTCCACGAGCGGCTGAACCTCGGCGAGGCCGGCGGGATGCGGCTCCCAGTCCAGACCGCAGAGCGTGCCGAACAGCGCCCCGTCGGGGAGCAGCAGCGGCGCGGCCAGGTACGCCCGGACCGGGAGCGACTCCTGATACTGGGCGTCGGCGTAAGCCGGGACGTCAGCGACGTCCGGTGCCGCGCGCGGGCCCGCACCGTTGACCATCTTGTGACACAACGAGCCCGACCAGCCGAAGACGGTGCCGGCGGCGACGCCGTAGCCCTGGTCGGCGGCGGTCAGCACGCCGAGCTCCTCGCCGGCCACCCGGGTCACCATCCAGAGCCCAAGGCCGGTCTGCTCCCGCAACGCATGCACCACGGCGAGCGACGCGGAGGTGAAGTCCGCGAAGGGCGCGGTGCGCTCGAGGTCTCCACCGTCCTCGCCGGGCATCTCGGCAGCTGCAACTATCACGGCACTTGTCTACCCTGAGTCTCGGTTCATTCACGTACTGTTCATGGTGGCCTCGGTCACGAGGCGGGCACGCCCCTCCGCGCGGAATTCTCGGGCAGACTTCCTCCCCAGACGCACGGGGACGCCCACCGGAGGCCGAGGCACCGATGACGCAGGCACACGTGCCCCTCCGCACCGAGCAGGACGACGCGTCGGGCGCAGGTGCCCGAGCCCCGATCGAGCTTCCCGACGTCCTCGCGGCGGCCGAGCGTATCCGCCCGTACGTGCGCACCACCCCTGTCGTCGAGCTCGCCCCCGATCCCCGCTGGGCCGGGGCCCGGGTCGTGCTCAAGCTCGAGTCGCTCCAACACGCCGGCTCGTTCAAGGCGCGCGGCGCCGTCCACCGCATCCTCACCACCCCCGACGTGCGCGGGCGCGGCGTCATCGCCGCCTCCGGCGGCAACCACGGCCTGGCGGTGGCGTACGCCGCGCGGCGGCTCGACGTGCCCGCCGAGGTCTTCGTTCCCGAGATCGCCTCGCCGGTCAAGCTGGCGGCCCTGCAGGACTACGCCGCGCAGGTGACCGTCGGCGGGCGGCACTACGCCGACGCCTACGACGCCATGCTGACGCGGGCGGCCGAGACCGGCGCCCAGGTGGTGCACGCCTATGACGACCCGACGGTCGCGGCGGGCCAGGGCACCCTCGGCGTCGAGCTGCTCGCCCAGGCGGGGTCGGTCGACACCGTGCTGGTGGCGGTCGGCGGCGGCGGCCTGCTCGCCGGCGTGGCGGCCGCGATCGACGGGCGGGCCCGCGTCGTGGCGGTGGAGCCCGAGGCGATCCCGACGCTGCACGCGGCGCTGGAGGCCGGCGCGCCGGTCGACGTCGAGGTCGGGGGCGTGGCCGCCGACTCGCTGGGCGCCCGCCGCATCGGCGAGGTGGGCCTGGCAGCCGCTCGTCGCTTCGACGTCCCCAGCGTCCTCGTCGCCGACGAGGCGATCCTCGCCGCCCGGCGGCTGCTCTGGCAGGAGCTGCGGGTTGCGGCCGAAGCCGGCGGGGCCGCCGCGCTCGCTGCGCTGCTGTGCCGGGCGTACGCCCCCGGTCACGGGGAGCGGGTGGCCGTCGTCGTCTGCGGCGGCAACACCGACCCGGGCGATCTGGTCGCGGCACCGCGATGACGGCACCCCTCGTGCGCAGCGCGGCCCTCGACGAGCTCGACCCGCGCACCCTCTACGCCATCCTCGCCCTGCGCGCCGAGGTCTTCGTCGTCGAGCAGGCCTGCGTATATCTCGACCCCGACGGCCGCGACCTCGAGGCCTCCGCCCGGCACCTGTGGATCGAGGCCGACGGCGAGGTGCTCGCCTATCTGCGCGTCCTCGAGGAGCCCGACGGCTGCGCGCGCATCGGCCGGGTCTGCACGGCCGCCGCGCGACGGGGGCAGGGCCTGAGCCGGCAGCTCATGCAGGCCGCCCTCGCCGCCGTCGAGGGGCGTGACAGCGTGCTGCAGGCCCAGGCGCACCTCCGCGACTGGTACGCCGGCCTCGGCTACGTCGCCACCGGCGGGCAGTACCTGGAGGACGGCATCCCGCACGTCGACATGCGCCGTCCCGCGCCGGGGTACAGCCGGGGCTGACGCCTGCCGATCCGATCAGGATGGATCGCCGCCGGCTCGCCGCCCGTCTCGCCCCGAGCGTCCTGCTGGTCGGCGCGGCGCTGTTGCCGGGCGCCTCGGGCGCGGCGGCCGTCCAGCTCCGCCCGATTCCCGGTCCGGCAGCGGTCCCCGCTCCGGCGGCCACTCCCGCTCCGGCGCTGCCCAATGCTCCGGGGCCCGCCCTCGCTCCCGCCCCGGCCCACCC
>JALYMT010000236.1 GCA_030773555.1 Actinomycetota bacterium
CAGGAGGTGGCACGCCGACTCGGCGTGCACGTCGTGTGGGGCACGTACGAGCGCGGGCCCGAGCGGGGTGTCGTCTTCAACGCCGCGCCACTGATCGGGCCGAGCGGAGAGGTACTGGGCGTTTACCGCAAGACCCACCCGTTCTGCACGAGCAGCGCAGCCGGGGCGGCTGGGTCACCCCCGGCGACGAGGTCGTCGTCGTCGACACGCCCCTCGCACGGATCGGCACGGTCATCTGCTTCGACGGCGACTACCCCGAGCTCGCCCGCGTGCAGGCCGTGCAGGGCGCGGAGGTCCTCGTCCGCCCCTCCGCGCTGCTGCGCAGCGCCGACATCTGGGAGCTGACCACCCGCGCCCGGGCCTACGACAACCACGTGTACGTCATCGGGGCGAACGCCACCGGCGTCGACCCGGCGGGGGTGCTGTACTTCGGCAACTCGATGATCGTGACGCCGGTGGCCGAGGTGGTCGCCCGGGCCGCCAGCCACGAGTGCTGGGTGAGCGCCCGCCTCGATCCGGAGCGGGCCATGGCCTCGCTGACCCCCGGCTCGAGCGTGCCGCAGGTCTTCGACCACCTGGCCGACCGCAACCTCGACCTCATCCGCCGCTACGCCGACGACCTCCAGCGGCCGGCGCGCACCTCGTACCCCCACCGGCCGCCGCAGGGCGAGCTCGTCGACTAGTAGCCGCTTCGTTAGGTCGCCGCGCCCGCCCGCAGGTGCGCCCACCTGTCCGGCTCGTGGCGCAGGAACTCCTCGAAGGTCCACGGCCGCACCCCGGTGACGTGCTCGACGGTGTGGCTGGTCACCGACGTCTCGCCAGTGGCGATGGCGAGATAGGAGCCGATCCACCCCTCGATCTGCCACGGCTCGGCCCCGGCCCGAGAAGCCCGCGCCTCCTCGAGGCTCTCGGGCAGGTAGCGCAGCTCCCGGCCGGTGGCCGCCGCGAGCAGCGCCACCGTCTCCTCGACGTCGAGGGAGCGAGGGCCGGAGACGTCGTACACCTCGCCCGCGTGGGCGTCGTCGAGCAGGACGGCGGCGGCCAGCCGGGCGACGTCCTCGCGGGCCACCCAGGCCAGGCGACCGGCACCGGCCGGCCCCCGGAGGACCCCGTCAGCGGCGACGAGGTGCGGCGCGATGTCGGCGTACAGCGAGCTGCGCAGCGCGGTCAGCTGCAAGCCGGCGTCCACGATGGCCCGCTCGGTCAGCGCGTGGTCGCGGGCGTAGGAGAAGGTCGCCTGCGGCGCGGCGCCCATGAACGAGGTGTAGACGACCCGCTCGACGCCGGCGGCCGCGGCGGCGCGGACCGCCCGCTCGTGCAGCGCGACCCGGTGCGGGTTCTCGTGCCCGGAGACGAGGAAGAGCGTGCGGACGTCGCGGCACGCTGCTGTCATCGCGGCCGGATCCTCGTACGACGCCACGGCCACCTCGGCGTCGGCGACGCGCGGCGTCCGCGCCGGATCGCGCACGACCAGGCGCAGTCGGGCACCGGCCGCCGCGAGGTGGCGGACCACGCGCGCGCCCAGCTGCCCGCTCGCTCCGGTGACGCCGATCACGGCGGCCATCCTGCCAGGTCCAATCCGCCCCGCTCCGTGAGCGTTGTCCGGGGTGCGGGGGGTAGGAGGGTGCGGCCCTCGCGCGTCCGGGAAGCGCACGCCAGCCGTGCCGAGGCCCCATAAGCTGCGAGCCAGCGAGCCGTTCATCCGGAGGGCCGCAGAGGACGGAGAGCCGCGGAGTGCCTGACGCCACCAACCGGTACACCGACGTCGTTATCAGCGGGCTCGCCCATGTCGACGCGCCACACGTCGTGTCCTCCGACGCCATCGACATCGAGCTGTCCGACGTCCTCGAGCGGCTGCGGCTGCGGCCGGGCTTCCTGGCCAAGGTCGCCGGCATCCAGGAGCGCCGGGTGTGGGATGTCGGCACCGTGCCGAGCACGCCGGCCGCGGAGGCCGGGCAGCGCGCGCTGGAGCGCAGCGGCGTCGCCCCGGGGTCCGTCGGGCTGCTGGTCAACACCTCGGTCAGCCGCGACTACGTCGAGCCCTCCACGGCGAGCATCGTGCACGGCCGCCTCGGCCTCGGGCCCGACACGATGAACTTCGACCTCGGCAACGCCTGCCTCGGTTTCGTCAACGGCATGCAGGTCATCGCCTCGATGATCTCCCGGGGCGAGATTGACCACGGTCTCGTCGTCAACGCCGAGAGCAGCCGCTTCGCGGTTGAGTCGACGATCGCGCGGCTGCGGCGCGCCCCCGACCCGGCGGTGTTCCGGGAGCAGTTCGCCACGCTGACCCTCGGGTCGGGCGCCGTCGCGATGGTGCTCTCCTCCGCCCGCCTCGCCGAGGGACCACGCTTCCTCGGCGGCCTCAGCCGCGCCGCCACCAAGCACGCCCACCTGTGCACGGGGCAGCTCGACGAGATGCGCACCGACGCCCAGGGGCTGCTGCTCGCCGGCCTCGAGCTGGCCGCGCTCACCTGGAAGGAGGCGGTGGGCCTGTTCGACTGGGTCGCCGACCGCTTCCGGCTCTACGCGATGCACCAGGTCAGCTCGGTGCACACCCGAGCGGTGGTCGAGGCGCTGGGCATCGACGCGGCCCGGCTGCCGCTGATCTATCCCCGGTACGGCAACATCGGCCCCGCCGGCGTACCGACGGTGCTGTCGAAGGCCGCCGAGGAGGGCGTCGTCCGCCGCGGCGATCGGGTAGCGCTGATGGGCATCGGCAGCGGCATCAACGCGACCGCCGCCGAAGTGCTCTGGTGAGCACCCCCCCGCCTGACGGCTTGGCGATTTTCCCCGCCTTCGCCGCGCGCAGCAGCCGCGTTGGCACCGCTACCGGCCGCTGAGGCGCCTGCAGTCGCCGCAGTGCGGGCCAGGCGACGTAGAGCGCGAGCGCGCTCATCACGCCGATCTGCGCCAGCAGCGCCGGCTGCAGGCCGCCACCGTCGTCGGCTGGTGCGGCC
This sequence comes from Actinomycetota bacterium, assembly GCA_030773555.1. GTDB lineage: Bacteria > Actinomycetota > Actinomycetes > JALYMT01 > JALYMT01 > JALYMT01. The sequence continues at coordinate 2,961 of JALYMT010000236.1, forward strand.
AGCCGAGCCGGGGCAGAGGAGGCGGGACTGGTCAGCGCCGGCTCGGCCGTCCCCGAGGTCGCAGCCGCGCGGGCGCCGGCCGGCGCC
>JALYMT010000237.1 GCA_030773555.1 Actinomycetota bacterium
CCGTCGGTGATCGAGATGACGTTGGTCGGGATGAACGCCGACACGTCGTTGCCCTTGGTCTCGACGAAGGGCAGCCCGGTCATCGAGCCGCCGCCCATCTCGTCGGAGAGCTTCGCGCACCGCTCGAGCAGCCGGGAGTGCAGGTAGAAGACATCACCGGGGTAGGCCTCGCGGCCCGGGGGACGGCGCAGGAGCAGCGACACGGACCGGTAGGCGTCGGCCTGCTTCGACAGGTCGTCGAATATGATCAGCGCGTGCTGCCCGTCGTACATCCAGTGCTGGCCGATGGCGGAGCCGGTGTAGGGCGCGAGGTACTTGAATCCGGCCGGGTCGGAGGCCGGGGCGGCGACGATGGTGGTGTACTCCAGCGCGCCGTTCTCCTCGAGGGCACCTCGCAGCGCGGCAATCGTCGAACCCTTCTGGCCGATGGCGACGTAGATGCACTTCACCGCCTGCTTCGGGTCACCCGAGCGCCAGGCGTCGCGCTGGTTGATGATGGTGTCGAGCGCGATCGCCGTCTTGCCGGTCTGCCGGTCGCCGATGATCAGCTGGCGCTGCCCGCGGCCGATGGCCGTCATCGCGTCGATGGCCTTGATCCCCGTCTGCAGCGGCTCCTTGACGGGCTGGCGCTGCACCACGGACGGGGCCTGGAGCTCCAGGGCGCGGCGAGTCTCGGCCTGGATCGGCCCGAGCCCGTCGATCGGATTGCCGAGCGCGTCGACCACGCGGCCGAGGAAGCCGTCACCCACCGGCACGGAGAGGATCTCGCCGGTGCGCCGCACCGTCTGGCCCTCCTCGATGCCGCTGAACTCACCGAGGACGACCGCACCGATCTCGCGGACGTCGAGGTTGAGCGCGAGTCCGAGCACGCCGTTCTCGAATTCGAGCAACTCGTTGGTCATCGCCGAGGGCAGGCCCTCGATGCGGGCGATGCCGTCGCCAGCCTCCACGACGCGGCCGACCTCCTCACGGGAGGTCTCCGGCTGATACGCGGCGAGGTTGCGCTGGATCGCGTCCCGGATCTCCTCGGGTCGGATCGTCAGCTCCGTCATCGGCTCCTGCTCTCTCTTCTCGTGCCAGTGGTTCTTCTCGTGCCCGTGATTCCCCGTGGCGCTGGTTGCAACAGTGTGCGGGCGTCGGGCAATACGCTAACCGGCGAGCCGCCGGCGAGCCTGCTCGAGGCGGTGCAGGACGCTGCCGTCGATCACCTCGTCGCCCACCTGGACCACGGCGCCGCCGAGAACGGTGGGGTCGACCGCGACCTGAAGTCGCACGCCACGCCGGTAGATACCGGCCAGGGCCGCGCCCATGCGCTGCTCCTGCTCGGCGCTCAGTGGCGCGGCGACGCGCACCTCGGCCACGATCTCCTGGGTGCGCTGGGCGGCGAGAGCGACGAGGTCGTCGACCGCCTCGCTGATCCGGCGCCCCCGGGGGCTGCGCGCCACGTGCTCCAGCAGCTGGAGCGTCACCGGCTGCACCTTGGCCTGCAGGAGGTCACGCAGCAGGGCGAGCCGGCGCTCGACCTCGAGCGCGGGGTCCTCCAGAGCCCGACCGAGCTCGGACTGGGCCTGCAGCGTCCGGCCGAAGCGGAAGAGCTCGTCCTCGACCGTGTCGAGGACGCCTGCACGCTCGGACTGCAGGAACGCGGCCTGCACGCCCAGCACCTCCAGGGCGTCGGGAAGCTCGCGGGGGGACGACCAGCGCAGGGCCGCCGCCCGCTGCAGCAGGTGGAGTGTGGACTCGCTCACGCGACTCGTGAGCAGGGTGGTGACCAGGCCGACACGCAGCTCGGGCGCGCTGGAGGGGTCGGTGATCGCGGTGCGGAAGCTGCGCTGCCGGGCGAGCAGGTCGACGACGGCGAGCACCTCGCCGGCTTCGAGGCCGGAATCGGGCCGCTGCCCGAGCTCCTCCTGGAGCTGGCGCAGCGACTCCCGGCTCGCGCCGCGCGGCGCCGCCATCATCGGGTGGCCCCGTCAGGGTTGGGGGACCCACCCACGCTGGCGCGAACGCTGCCGCCCTCGAGGTTGTCGAGGAAGCGGTCGACGGTACGCCGGGTCCGGTCGCTGTCGGCGAGATTCTCGCC
>JALYMT010000238.1 GCA_030773555.1 Actinomycetota bacterium
TGGCCGAACACCGCCGATGAAGGACGTCGGTGAGCCGTGTGCGGGAGAACCGCACGCACGGTTCGACGGGGAGGGGCTGGAAACGGAGCACCAGCTACCGCGCCAGCCCCTCACCCAACCGCCACCCCTGCAAGCCCGGCATCACCGGCATGTGGCAGGTCGCGGGCCGCAACCACCTGAGCTACGAGGAACGCGTGCGGCTGAACGTCTACTACGTAGACAACTGGCGGCTCGCCCTCGACGTCAAGCTGCTGGCGAAGACGGCGATGATGCCGTTCACCTGCCACGGCGCTTTCTGAGGCCGGCCGCAGGGCGTGGCAGGATCGCGGCCGTGCCCTCACGGCTCACCCGCCCGTTGGGCGGCACCCTCGTCAACCTCGTCGCTTTCTCTGCGCGGGCGAACGACCTGCGGCAGGCGTCGATGGGCTGGGCGAGCTGGCACCTCACGCCGCGGCAGCTCTGTGACCTAGAGCTGCTCGCGACCGGCGGCTACTCCCCCCTTCGCGGCTTCATGGGCTGGGCCGACTACGACAGCGTCGTCACCTCGCTGCGCCTGACCGACGGCACCCTGTGGCCCGTCCCGGTCGTGCTCGACCTCCCTGCGGCGCTCGCCGACCAGGTTCAGGTCGGAGGCCCGCTCGCGTTGCGCGACCCCGAGGGCGTGCTCCTCGCCGGGCTGCACATCGAGGAGACCTGGCCGCTCGACCCGTCCGGCCTCCCGGGCCACATCGGCGTGGCGGGTCGACTCGAGGTCGTGCAGCCGCCGGTGCACTACGACTTCGCCGACCTGCGACGCACCCCGGCACAGCTCCGCCAGGTGCTCGAGGCCCGGAACGTCAGCAACGTCGTGTCCCTGCCAACACAGGACGTGCTGACCCGGCCGGCGATCGCGCTCCTGCAACAGGCCACCGAGCAGCTCCATGCCCAGGCCCTGGTGCACGCCGAGGTCGCTCCTACGGGACCGGGCGACGAGGCCCACTACACCCGCGTCCGCTGCCTCCGGGCCGCCCTGGCCGGGACGGGCAGCAGCACGATGCTCGCGCTGCTGCCCTTCGCCGACCGCCCACCCGGCCTGCCGGCCACCCTCCTGCAGGGGATCGTCGCGCAGAACTTCGGCGTCTCGCACGTCCTGCTGCCACCGGTCGACGGGCTGGAGAAGTTCGCCGACGAGCTCGAGGTCACCGTCCTGCCCGTGCCACCGCTGCCCGTGCTGCCGCCCAGGGAGCTGCAGCGGCGCCTCGAGCTCGGCGAGCCGCTGCCAGAGGACCTCGTACTGCCCGCCGTCGCCGAGGAGTTGCGCCGCGCCTACCCGCCCCGCGCGCAGCAGGGCGTCACCGTCTTCTTCACCGGCCTGTCCGGCTCGGGCAAGTCCACGATCGCCAACGTGCTGCGCGTCCGCTTGCTCGAGCGCGGCAGCCGGCGGGTCACCCTGCTCGACGGCGATCTCGTCCGCCGCCACCTCTCCAGCGAGCTCGGCTTCTCGCACGAGCACCGCGACGTCAACGTGCGCCGCATCGGCTTCGTCGCCGCCGAGATCACCAAGAACGGCGGGGTCGCCGTCTGCGCGCCGATCGCCCCGTACGACGCCACCCGCCGGCAGGTGCGCGCCATGGTCGAGGAGGGCGGGGGCTTCGTCCTCGTCCACGTGGCCACCGACCTGACCACCTGCGAGGCGCGCGACCGCAAGGGCCTCTACGCCAAGGCGCGCGCCGGCCTCCTGCCCGAGTTCACCGGCATCTCCGACCCGTACGAGGAGCCGCACGACGCCGATGTCGTCGTCGACACCCGCACGGAGTCGCCCGAGGAGGCGGCGGGCCGGGTCCTGGCCCATCTCGAGGCCGAGGGCTACCTCCACAGGGCCGCGTATGGCGACAGGGTGCCGAGCAGCGGTCCCACCGACAAGGCGGGGCGCATACTCGCTGTTGGCGGGGAGATCGCCCCTCTCCTATCCGAGCCCTGGCGCTCGGAGGATCACGGCGACCTCCTGTACGACGAGGAGGGGCTGCCCGGGTAGTCGGCTGCCGCTCCCCGGGCGGCTCGGTCTGCCGCTGCGTACCCTGGAGGCAACCCCCGGCCCGCGCCCGCACCGGGGCCGTTTCGCGTGTCCAAGAACGGGAGCCCGCGGTCCTCGGATGAGCCTCACCGCCCTGCTCGCCCTGCTCGTCACCGACCCAGCCGTCGCCACCGCGGTCGAGGCCGCCCGCTCCGGCCGGCGCGCCACGCTCGACCTGACCGCGCCCTCGGGCGTACGGCCCTTCCTGGTCGGCGCCCTGGCCGCCCGGGCAGAGCGCCCGCTGCTGGTGGTCACCGCCACCAGCCGGGAGGCCGAGGACCTCGTCGCCAGCCTGCACACGCTGCTGCCCGCCGACGGGGTCGCCGAGTTCCCCGCCTGGGAGACCCTGCCCCACGAGCGGCTCAGCCCCCGCAGCGACACGGTCGGGCGGCGCCTCGCGGTGCTGCGCCGGCTCGCCCACCCCGACCCGGCCGACCCGGCGTACGGACCCGTGCGCGTCGTGGTCGCGCCGGTCCGCAGCCTGCTGCAGCCGATCGTCGCCGGACTCGGCGACCTCGAACCGATCAGCCTGCACGCCGGCGAGGACGCCGCGCTCGACGACGTCGTCGAGCGGCTGGCGGCCGCCGCCTACACCCGCGTCGACCTGGTGGAGCGCCGGGGCGAGTTCGCGGTGCGCGGCGGCATCCTCGACGTCTTCCCGCCCACCGAGGAGCACCCCCTCCGGGTCGAGTTCTGGGGCGACACCGTCGAGGAGGTGCGCTGGTTCAAGGTCGCCGACCAGCGCAGCCTCGAGATCGCCCCGCACGGCCTGTGGGCGCCGCCCTGCCGGGAGCTGCTGCTGACCGACGACGTACGCGCCCGCGCCGCGCACCTGGCGGAGGAGCACCCCGCCCTCGTCGACATCCTCGACAAGCTGGCCAACGGCATCACCGTCGAGGGCATGGAGGCCCTCGCCCCCGTCCTCGTCGACGAGATGCAGCTGCTGCTCGACGTGCTGCCCGAGGGGGCGCACGTCGTGCTGTGTGACCCGGAGCGGATCCGTACGCGAGCCGGCGACCTGGTCGCCACCAGCCAGGAGTTCCTCGAGGCGTCCTGGGCGAGCGCCGCCGCGGGCGGCAGCACCCCGATCGACCTCGGCGCCGCGTCGTACCGCTCGCTGGCCGACGTCCGCGCCCACGCCCACGATGCCCGCATCCCGTGGTGGACGGTCACGCCGTTCACGGCCGACAACGAGCTGACCGGCGACGCGTACGACGGGGAGGGCGACGCGACCGAGGTGCTCGGGGCCCGCGAGGTCGAGCGCTACGGCGGTGACACCGCCCGCGCCCTCGGTGACGTCAAGGGTTGGCTGGGGGAGGAGTGGCGGGTCGTCCTCGTCACCGAGGGGCACGGCCCGGCGGAGCGGCTCGTCGAGCGCCTCCGCGAGGAGGGCGTGCCGGCCCGCCTCGACGCCGACCTCGCCACCGCGCCCGACCCGTCGGTCGTGCACGTCAGCACCGGCACCGTGACCTCCGGCTTCGTCGCGCCGCAGCTGCGCCTGGCCGTGCTCACCGAGAGCGACCTGGTCGGGCAGCGCAGCTCCACCAAGGACCTGCGGCAGAAGATGCCCTCGCGGCGGCGCAACATGGTCGACCCCCTGCAGCTCCAGCCCGGTGACTTCGTCGTCCACGAGCAGCACGGCGTGGGGCGCTACGTCGAGATGATCTCGCGGACCGTGCAGGGCGCGACGCGCGAGTACGTCGTCATCGAGTACGCCCCCAGCAAGCGCGGCCAGCCCGGCGACCGGCTGTTCGTGCCCACCGACGCCCTCGACCAGGTGACCAAGTACGTCGGCGGCGAGCAGCCGACCCTGGACAAGATGGGCGGGGCCGACTGGGCCAAGCGCAAGAGCCGCGCCCGCAAGGCCGTCCGCCAGATCGCCGCCGGGCTGATCAGGCTCTACTCCGCGCGGATGGCCACCCCCGGCCACCCGTTCGGCGCCGACACGCCGTGGCAGCGCGAGCTCGAGGACGCCTTCCCGTACGCCGAGACCCCCGACCAGCTCTCCACCATCGAGGAGGTCAAGGCCGACATGGAGCGCCCGGTCCCGATGGACCGGGTCGTGTGCGGCGACGTCGGCTACGGCAAGACCGAGATCGCGGTGCGCGCCGCGTTCAAGGCCGCGCAGGACGGCAAGCAGGTCGCCGTCCTGGTGCCGACCACGCTGCTGGTGCAGCAGCACCTCGCGACGTTCTCCGAGCGATACGCGAACTTCCCCGTCGTCGTGAAGGCGCTCTCGCGCTTCCAGACCGACCGGGAGGCGCGCGAGGTGCTCACCGGGCTCGCCGAGGGCTCGGTCGACATCGTGATCGGCACTCACCGCCTGCTGCAGCCCGAGGTCAAGTTCAAGGACCTCGGCCTGGTGATCGTCGACGAGGAGCAGCGCTTCGGCGTCGAGCACAAGGAGCAGCTCAAGCAGCTGCGCACCGCCGTCGACGTGCTCGCCATGTCGGCCACCCCGATCCCCCGTACGCTGGAGATGTCGATCACCGGCATCCGGGAGATGTCGACGATCACCACGCCACCCGAGGAGCGCCACCCGGTGCTCACCTTCGTCGGGGCGTACGACGAACGCCAGATCGCCGCGGCGCTGCGCCGTGAGCTCCTGCGCGACGGCCAGGTCTTCTACATCCACAACCGGGTGCAGAGCATCGACAAGGCCGCGGCCAAGCTGCGCGAGCTCGTACCCGAGGCGCGCATCGCCGTCGCGCACGGGCAGATGAACGAGTCGGCGCTCGAGCAGATCGTCATCGACTTCTGGGAGCGCAAGTTCGACGTGCTGGTCTGCACCACGATCGTGGAGAGCGGCCTGGACATCTCGAATGCCAACACGCTGATCCTCGAGCGGGCCGACATGTTCGGCCTCTCCCAGCTCCACCAGCTGCGTGGCCGGGTGGGCCGCGGGCGGGAGCGGGCGTACGCGTACTTCCTCTACCCGCCGGAGAAGCCGCTCACGGAGACCGCGCACGACCGGCTAGCCACCATCGCCCAGCACAGCGAGCTGGGCGCCGGCATGCACGTGGCGATGAAGGACCTGGAGATCCGCGGCGCCGGCAACCTGCTCGGCGGGGAGCAGTCGGGGCACATCGCCGACGTCGGCTTCGACCTCTACGTGCGGCTGGTCGGCGAGGCGGTCGCGGACTTCAAGGGTGACACCACCGCCGAGCTCGCCGAGGTCAAGGTCGAGCTGCCGGTCGACGCGCACCTGCCGCACGAGTACGTGCCGGGGGAGCGGCTGCGCCTGGAGGCCTACCGCAAGCTGGCCGCGGTCGAGACCGAGGCCGACGTCGACGCCGTGCGCGCCGAGCTCGTCGACCGCTACGGTGCGCCGCCGCCGCCGGTGGAGAACCTGCTGGAGGTCGCCCGCTTCCGGGTGCACGTGCGCCGGGCCGGCATCAGGGAGATCAGCGTGCAGGGCACCTACGTGCGCCTCGCGCCCGTGGAGCTGCGCGAGAGCCAGCACCTGCGGCTGCAGCGGCTCTATCCGGGCTCGATGGTCAAGCCGGCGATCCGGGCGATCCTGGTGCCCCGGCCTACCACCGCCCGCGTGGGCGGGACGCCGCTGCGCGACGTGGAGCTGCTGCAGTGGTCGCGCGAGCTGATCGGCGCCCTGGAGCTCGCGCCGAGAGTCGTGGCGACCGCCTCCTGACGCTTCGCCCGACGGCTCTGCAGGGGGTCGACCGCCGACGCACCCTCCTGCTGCACCCCGACGATCACACCGCTCTACTTCTCCTTCAGCCGCCTGCGCAGGAGCAGGCTGAGCGCGAGGGCAGCGCACGCCGAGGCCACCAAGGTTGCGCCTGGGACGGCACCATCGCCAACCGAGGTGAGGGCGCTGGCGACCCGGCCCTTGATGCTCTCGGCGGCAGTGTCGAGCACGCTTCGACCAAGGCCGAAGGACAGGCTGCTGCTGCGCGCCACCGCGAGGATGTCCTGCGCCGACAGGCCCTCGTGCTCGCGAGCAGGCGTGCCCGCTGCTCTCCCGGTGGTCTCGCGACCTGCGGACTGGCCGTCTCCGGCTGCACCGCCGCTGACCGCCGCGGGATCCGAGCCACCGGTGGGCGGGCCACCCGCACCAGGGGCGGCAAGGGCCTCGTCCTCGGAGGTTGATCCGGGCGATTCGGGCGTCGTCGCGTTGCCCGCCGCGTCGCCCGTCGTGTCGGGGGACGCAGGCTCAGCCGCACCGCCCTGGGGAGCACCCGGGTCCTCGGCGCCAGCCGGTGCCGGCATCGCGGGCGCAGCAGGCGCACCGGAAGCATCCGAGCCAGCCGAGCCGGATTCCCGCTGGCCGGGCTGCCTGCCGCCGTTGCCGGTCGCGCTCCCGTCCCTCCCGTTCGGAGTGCTTCCGCTCGTGGGTGGGTTGCCGGATGCCGAGGGGCCCCCGCCGCGGCCCGGGGTCTCGTTGGCGTTTGGGCCTCGGGCAGGGTTCGGAGTGCGAGCGGTGCCGTCGTCGCCGCGGTCCTGGGCCGCCCGCGGACGTCGGGTGTCTTCCCTACCGCCCTGACCGCCGCGGGGTTTCTCGTTCACACCGCGATTGCTGCCCGGGTCCTTCTTGCTGGCGGCGTTTGGTTTGTCGGCCTCGCCGCTGGCACCGGGCGTGCGCCCGCTCTCGTTGCCGCTGCGGTCCTTGTCCTTGTCGCGGTCTCGGTCGTTGTCGTCGTCGGGCCTGGATTTCTGCGGCGTCCCGGTGCCAGCGCGCTCGTCCTCGTCGTCGTTGCTCGGGCCGCTGCGGTCCTCGTCGTCGTCCTTGTCCTCGTCGCTCGGGCCGCTGCGCTCAGATCCGCTGTCAGACGTCACGGAAGGAGCGCTTCGGACGGCCTCCTCACCGTCGTCGGCCAACGCTGCGCTCGGGGTCAGCAGCAGGCCCAGTGCCAAGGGGCTCACGACCGTGAACCGGACCAGCGCCTTCTTCGCAGTCATGCTTCTCACAACCGGCTGGGTGCCCCGTTTGCTCCCTTCTGAAAAAGAATCCGCCCCTTCTGTAACACGGAGAGTGATCAGCAGCGGCCGACCCCGTACGGGGGTCAGCTACCAGGGCGGAACGAGTGGGTGATGGCCTCGAACAGGCCCTGGTTCGCCTCCCACTGCCCCTCCGGCACCGAGAAGTACAGGGCGTATCCCCGGTCCGGGTCGGTGACCACGTAGCGATTGCGCACGCGCAGGCGCCCGTCCTGCGACTGCCAGGTGAAGTCCCAGTCGGCGGCCGGCCACTGGCGGTACTGCACCGGCCGGATCCCCAGCAGCTGGTAGCCGGGCAGTTCGCGGGCGACGTACGACTCCTGCTGCCGCCACTCCGCCTCGGGGTTGGCCGCCGGGTCGCTGACCACGCGGACGTTGAGGAAGTGGCTGCCGCCCGGTCCCCGGAAGTCGACCCCCCGGTCTCCTCGACCCTCCGTCCACCCCTCGGGCACGTCCACGGAGAAGCCGCTGGGATCGCGGTAAGTGCGGTACGACGTGGGCGCGGCGCTGGCAGCGGGACCCGGACCAGGCGTCGCTGAGGCAGAGTCGGAGGCCACGACTGCCGGGAGCGAGCCTGCGCCATCGCTTGCGTCCGTGCGCGGCCAACGTTCGACCACGAGTACGAGGACCGCGAAGAGGAGCAGGACGACCGGCAGGAGCAGGCCGCGCCTGCCCCTGCTCCGGCGACGCCGTGCAGGGCGATCGGCGGGCGGGAGGGTCCTGGTGGGCTCGTGGGCGGGGGCAGCGTCGGCGGGCGCGGCAGGCCTCGACAGGGCGACGGCCGCCGCTGGCAGCGCGCGCGACAGGAGGGCGCCAGCGTCGGCGACGGTCAGGCGCTGCTGAGGGTCCGGCTGCAGCAGGCCGAGCAGAACGGGGGCAAGCGGGCCGGCGTTCTGGGGGGGTGGGGGCACGGGATCGTTCAGCACGGCCGCCACCGTGGCCGTCATGTCGGAGCGCTGGAACGGCGAGACGCCCTCGAGGGCGGCGTACAGCGTGGCACCGAGCGACCAGAGGTCGACCGCGGGCGAAAGGAGCTCGCCACGAAGGCGCTCGGGCGCCATGTAGGCGGCCGTGCCCAGCACCGTGCCCGCGGACGCGCCCGTCGCTTCGCCGTCGAGGGCGGCGATGCCGAAGTCGGTGAGGACGATGCGGCCGTCGTCGCAGAGCAGGATGTTCTCCGGCTTGACGTCGCGGTGCACCACTCCCCGGCGGTGCGCTGCCTCGAGCGCGTCGAGCACGGCGAGTCCGATGCGCGCGACCTGCGCCGGCGGCCGCGGCCCTTCGGCGGTGAGGACCTCCCTCAGGGTGCGGGAGTCGAGGAGCTCCATGACGATCCACGCGCGGTCGTCCTGCTCGACCACGTCGTAGATGGTGACCGCGGATCGCGACCTGCTCCGGGCCGCGGCCCGCGCCTCGCGCAGCGTCCGCTCGTGCAGCTGCTCCCGCTCGTCGGGCGCGAGACCCGGGGGCGGCAGCACCTCCTTCACCGCGACGGGCCGACCCAGCAGCTCGTCATCGGCCCGCCAGACGGTCCCCATGCCGCCCCGGCCGATCGCCTCCCGCAGCGCGTAGCGCCCACCGACGAGTTGAGACACGGGAGCCATGGGGTGAGCCTGATACCCCACCCGACCCGGGTCTCATCCTTACGCTTCGAAACCGCCCTATGACACCGAGACCTGGGAACCCTAGGGACGACTGAAGACGTCGGAAGTGCCGACGCGCCGCCACACGACGTGTTGCTGTCCGGGCACGCGCTCGGGGTGGAAGGTGGTGCGGCCAGGCGAAACGCACGGAACTGCATGATCAACGCCGGAAGTGCGTGATCACGGCGGGGGGACGCAAGGAGCCGGCGGTCGGGGAGCCGTACGATCTGACGCGGCAAGACGACCGCAAGCCCTAGCCCCTCTGCGCAAGAGACACATGGACGACGAGGTGAGGATGCTCCCGACCGGCAGTGCGCGCCTGGCCGCGACGCTGCTCGCTGCGGTGCTCGGGCTGGCAGCGTGCGGGCAGGGGCAGCCCGGCAGCGCGGCCGTCGTGGAGGACCGGCGGATCGGGGTCCTCGAGCTGCAGGAGTCGACCCGGGAGCTGCTCGACGCCAGGGCCGCCCGCCAGCCGGACGCGTCGGAGGAACCAGCCGACGAGGCCACCGCGCAGCTCGGCGTGCTCACCCAGCTGGTGCGCAGCGAGCTGCTCGAGGAGGCGGCCGAGCGCAACGGCGTGCAGGTCAGCGAGGGGCAGGTCGACGAGCTGCTGCGCCAGTTCGAGCAGCAGGCGGGCGGCCGGGAGGCACTCGAGCAGGACCTCGTCGCCTCGGGGGTGCCACCGAGCCGGCTGCGCGAGATCGTCCGCTTCATCGCGAACCAGAACGCCCTGGGCGAGCGGCTCGCCGCGCAAGCCGGCGGCGCGCAGCAGCAGGGACAGACCGCCCTGCGCGACCTGCTGGTGGAGACCGCGCGGCAGGCGGGCGTCGAGGTGAATCCGCGCTACGGCACCTGGGACGCCGAGCAGCTCGAGGTCGTCGGCTCCCCGAGCGGCGGCCTCGCCACTCCGGTGACGTCGGCTGCACCCGTGCCCGCCCCCGCCCCCGCCCCCGCCCGGTGATCAAGCAGTTCTCGCGGTGATCATGCAGTTGTCCCGCTCATGAGCCGCCTCATCCTGCTCGCCACCAGCCACCGGGTGGCCCCGGGAGTCCTGTCCTGGCCCGCCTGGGACGCGCTGCGGACGGCCGACCGCGTGCTGACCCGTGACCCCGCCCATCCGCAGGCCCCGTACGTCACCAGCGCGGGCGTGCCCGTGGAGGTCGTCGAGGATGTCGGTGAGCGCGCCCTCGCCCGGCAGCTGGTCGCCGCCGCCGGCGACCGTACGGTCGTGTTCCTCGGCGGGCAGGACGGCGACCCCGGGCTCGGCCCGGCGCTGGCGGCCGAGCTGGCGGCACGCGCCGAGGTCGGCGCCGCGGTCGAGGTAGAGGTGCTGCACGGCTCCTGGGACCTGCCCGGCGCCCGGGTGCTCGACCTGGTCGCCGTGATGGACCGCCTGCGTTCCCCGGGCGGCTGCCCATGGGACGCCAAGCAGACCCACGAGTCGCTGGTGACCTACCTGCTCGAGGAGACCTACGAGGTCGTCGAGGTCGTCGAGGGCGGCGACCTCGTCGGACTCAAGGAGGAGCTCGGCGACCTGCTCCTCCAGGTCGTCTTCCACGCCCGGATCGGGGAGGAGCACCCCGAGGAGCCGTGGTCGATCGACGACGTGGCCGGCGGGGTCGTGGACAAGCTCGTACGCCGGCATCCGCACGTCTTCGGGGACGTGCACGCCGCCACCGCCGAGGACGTCGAGGCCAACTGGGACGCGCTCAAGGCGGCCGAGAAGTCCCGCACGTCCGCCGTGGACGGCGTGCCGCTCGCCCAGCCGGCACTGGCCCTGGCGGCGAAGCTGATGTCCCGTGCGGAGAAGGCCAACGTCACCGTCGAGGTGCCGGAGCCGGCGGTTGCTGCGACCCCGGAGGGCTTCGGCGACCTGCTGCTGGGCGTGGTCGCGGCCGCCCGCCGCCTGCACGTCGACCCCGAGGCCGAGCTGCGCACGGCGGCCCGCCGCTACGCGCAGCGCGTACGCGCCGCCGAGGGCAACTGACGCCTGTCCGCCGACAGGCCGCCACGCTGGCTCGCCGTCTGCCGTCGGCGCGCTGACTGCTCGAGAGCTGCCGACACTTACGACGCCGTGCGCCCGCCGGCCGCCGTACATGTCGGCAGCTCTCGAGCAGCTCAGCGGAAGCCCCGACCTCAGGGCAGTGTTGACGTCGCCGGGATGGCTTTGCTGCGCGGGCGCCCGGGGTAGGAACGCGCTCATGCAGATCGACAAGAGCCAGGTGCTCGACCTCCTCCGTTCCCAGGGCAAGAACAACGAGGCCCAGCAGGCCGAGTCGGAGCTGCCGCAGCAGGTCGACACCGACCAGCACGGCGACCTGCTCTCCCGCTTCGGCCTCAGCCCCCAGGACCTGATCACCAAGTTCACCGGCGGAGGCGGGGGCGGCGGCCTGGGAGGAATGCTCGGCGGCGGCTGAGCCGTGACCAGACGCGGCCCGGGCGTCAGTAGTGGTAGCGGGCCTGGACGACCACGAGGTCGCCGACAATGGCGGTGCCGACCAAGCGGTGCTCTTGGTTGCATCGACGACGTGGGTCACGTCCGACACGGCCGACGCTAGTATTGACGTCGTCAATGTCGGAGGTGGTCCAGTGAGCAACCCCGCCGCGGAACTGGTCGCGGGACTCGGCCGGCTGGGGGAGGGCGACTTCGTCGCCGCCCTGCTGTCGGCGCTCGAGCGGCGACCGGAGTTCGCGTCCGTGCGTGACGAGCTCGTGACCCTGATCGGACTCAGCGGCGCAACGAGCAGCATCCGCGAAGCCCTGACAGCGTCCCGACCCAACGTGGTGACCGCCACGACGCTCCTGTCCGATCATCTGCCCGAGTCCGGCCTTTCTTCTGGGGTCCTGCAGCAACTGCGAATCGAGGCGGAAGCCCGACGGCGCATTCTTCGCACTCCCCTGCTGGATGCTTCCGGCGTGGCGGAGCTGCTGGGATCAGGGGTCCGCAACTCCCGAGACGTGGCCAGCGCCCTGCGCCGCTCCGGTCGACTGCTCGGACTCGACGTGGGTGGGCGCACGCTCTTTCCGGCCTTCCAGGTCGACGCCCAGGCCGGCAAGCTCCGCGCCCCCGTGGCGAGGGTGAATCTCCTGCTCGGGGCCAAGGGCGACCCGTGGGGAGTCGCGTCCTGGTGGGTCAGCCCGAACGCCCGCCTCGCCGGGGGAGTCGCTCCGGCTGCACTGGCCCTCGCGGGCAACGAGGAGGTGCTCGCGGCGCTGGCTGAGGACCTGCTCGACGAGTAGCTCATGCCTCGCCGAGGCCCGCCGGCATCCTGTCCCGGAATCCCGGTCGTCGCTACTCTTCCCGCCCCCAGCCGAGTGTGGCGAGTGCACGCTGCCGGGCGCCCGGCGGCCGCGATGAACCCCACCCCTGCCCCCAGTGCTCTACGCGGTGGCCGCTTCGACTCCCTGGACGGCAGCTACGCCTACCTGTACGTGGGCGAGGGCCCGGACGCGGCCATCGCCGAGACGCTGTGCCGCGACCTGCCGTTTGCCGGAAGTGCCCGCATCGTCCCCCGGCGCAGGATCGAAGGACGCATGCTGACTCAGCTGGAGGTCACCAGGGGTCTGCCCGTGGTGAGCTTGCACGGCCCGGACCTCACGCAGGTCGGACAGGACCTGTGGCTGACGAAGAGCGAGCCCGTCGACTACGACATGACCCGTGCGTGGGCCGCAGCCATCCGGGGCTGGGTGCCGGAGGCTGGCGGCTTCGTGTACCGGTGCCGGCACGACGAGGACCTGCAAGCGTGGGTGCTCTTCACCGCACCCGGCGTGGCGGTTCACCCGGCTCTGGCAGAAGTGCCGGAAGGATCCCTGCCGCTGGACAACGGTGCCGGCCTCGTCGAAGTGCGCAGGGTGCTCGCCCGGCATCACGCCACTCTCGCTCGCGGCTGAGCCGGCACTACCGTTCCGCCGTGCCCACTTCTCCCCAGGACTCCGCCTGCTCGGCGCTCGCCGAGGCGATCGTCGACGAGCTGCTCGAGGCCTCGCCCACGGAGGCCACCTCGCTGGGCGATCACCGCTTCGACGACCGCCTCGACGACTTGGGCGCCGACGCCCTCGATGCCCAGCGCCGTACGGTCGCCGCCCGCCTCGCGGAGCTGGACGGACTCGACCTCGACGCCGTGTCATCTCAGCTCGCGGTGGACGCCGCGATCCTGCGTACGACCCTCGCCGCGCGGCTCTTCGCGCTCGACGAGCTGCGCGAGCACGAGTGGAACCCGCTGGTGGCCAACCCCGGGACGGCGATCTACCTGCTGCTGGCCCGCGACTTCGCCCCGCTGGGCGAGCGGCTGCGCTCCATCGCCGGGCGGCTGGTCGCGGTGCCCCAGCAGCTCGCCGTTGCGCGGGACAGCCTGCGCGACATGCCGCGCGTGCACGTCGAGACGGCGCTCGGGCAGTTCGCCGGCACCCGCCAGCTGCTGGTGACCGAGGTGGAGCAGGCCCTGGAGCAGGAGCCGGCCTTGCGCCGCGAGGTGCAGCCGGTGTACCAGGCGGCCCTCGCCGCGCTCGACGAGCATCTCGACTGGCTGCGCGCCAGCCTCGACGACGTGCACGGCGACCCCCGGCTCGGCGCCGAGCGCTTCGCCCGCAAGCTCGAGCTCACCCTCGACAGCGCCACCGCTGCCGACGCCGTGCTGAGCCGGGCCGAGGCCGACCTCGAGCGCGTCGAGCAGGAGATCGCCGAGGTCGCCGCGCGCATGGGCGGCGACGTCCGCGGCGTCCTCGACGCCCTCGCCGAGGAGGGCAAGGTCGACGACTCGACCATCCTCGGGCTGTGCGTGGACGCGATGGCCGAGACCACCGCCTTCGTCCGCGGGCACGACCTGGTCACCGTGTACGACGACCCGGTCGAGGTCATCGAGATGCCCGAGATCCACCGCGGCGTGGCGGTGGCCTACTGCGACCCCCCGGGTCCGCTGGAGACCCAGGCGCTGCCCACGTACTTCGCCGTGTCCCCGACCCCGGAGGACTGGCCGCCGGAGCGGGTGGCGTCGTTCTACCGGGAGTACAACGCCCACCAGCTGCACAACCTCACGGTGCACGAGGCGATGCCCGGCCACGTGCTCCAGCTCGCGCACTCCCGCCGCGCGCAGCTCCCGACCCGCGTACGCGCCGCGTTCTGGAGCGGCCCGTTCGTCGAGGGGTGGGCCGTGTACGCCGAGGCGCTGATGGCGGCCCGCGGCTACCGGGGTGAGGCGGGCGAGCGGGTTGCCGGGGCGTTGCGGATGCAGCAGCTGAAGATGCAGCTGCGGATGACGATCAACGCGATCCTCGACGCCCGGGTGCACGCGCACGCCATGACCGAGGACGAGGCGATGCGGCTGATGACCGTACGAGGGCACCAGGAGGAGGGCGAGGCCGTCGGCAAGTGGCGCCGCGCCCTGCTAACCAGCGCGCAGCTGTCCACGTACTACGTCGGCTTCACCGAGGTCAGCGACCTCGTCCGCGACCTGCGGGCGTCCCGCCCCGGGCAGTCCGACCGCGCCGTCCACGACGCCGTACTGGGGCACGGGTCCCCGCCGCCCCGCCACCTTCGTACGCTCCTGCAGGTCTAGCCGGGAGGGCGTAGGCGTCGAGCACCGTCATTCCGATGCTTCCTCCCGCGGTCGGCGAGAAGCTCGTCCACCAATGAGCGGCCTGCGCCGGTGCGGGCGAGGCCACGGAGTCGCTCTGCGGCCTCCAGGCGCGTCTGCAGGATCAGCCGGCGTTCCTCGACCGTGAGGCTGAGCTCGTCACCAGGCTGCAGCCCGAGAGCAGCCCGCACGTCAACGGGCAGGACGATTCGTCCCTGCGCTCCCAGCCGAACCGTCGCACCCATGGCGCCAGCGTGGCATGCACCTCCTTTCGCCCCAAGGACAGAGGGCGGCCCGGCTTGTCCGGCGCGCCCCGCTCGTCCTCGGCCGGACGGGGGGTGTTGACGCCGATTTTCGCCGAGCCGGTGACTGTCGGGCATGGCCGGTCCGATCCTGTCCATGGAGCAAAGGCTCCTCAGACAAGGGCAAACCCGCCGCGAGGCGGGGGCGCAAAGCCAGGGGTCTCGTCCACCGCGGACGAGGCGGCCCAGCCGCCAAAGGAGACGACATGCACAAGGGATTCGCCCAACTCGGTCTCGCCTTCGCCATGTCGATGGCGCTGGCCAGCCCGGCCGCCGCCGCCACCGGTGACGTCGACCGCGACGGCCTGTCGGACAAGTGGGAGAAGAAGCACTTCAAGACGGTCAAGGCACAGAACGGCAAGGGCGACGCCGACGTCGACGGCCTGACGAACCTGCTGGAGTTCAAGCTCAAGGCCAACCCGGTCGCCGAGGACACCGACCGCGACGGCATCGACGACGGCGACGAGGTCAAGGTCTTCAAGACCAACCTGCCCGATCGCGACAGCGACGGCGACGGCGACGACGACTCCGACGGCGGTGAGGACGAGGACGAGGACGACGCGCTCGAGGCCTGCGGCGAGGGCGACGACGACGACGACGACTCCGACGGCATCGACGACGAGGACGAGAACGAGCGGGGCCTCAAGGTCGGCCGCAGCGACTCCGACGGCGACGGCGACGAGGACGGCGACGAGGACGGCGACGGCGACGGCGAGCAGGACGAGGACGAGGACGACGACGAGGACGACGTCTGCGAGGTCGACGACGACGACGACGAGGACGACGAGGACGAGGACGACGACGAGGACGACGACGAGGACGACGACGAGAGCTGACGCTCGCCCCGTCCCGCGTACGACTTCCCGCGGCCCGGCCCTGCTCCCTGTCAGGACCGGGCCGCGGCGCGTCCGGCCGAAGGCGAATTCGTCGGCGTACGCCGCTAGGCTCGCCCCCGTCCCGTACGCGAGGGGGGAGTCCCAGGTGGCCAGCATCGAAGCGGTGGACGCCCGCGAGATCCTCGACTCGCGCGGCAACCCCACGGTCGAGGTCGAGGTAGTACTCGACGACGGCACCTTCGCTCGGGCGGCGGTGCCGAGCGGTGCGTCCACGGGAGCCTTCGAGGCCGTGGAGCTCCGCGACGGCGACACCGGGCGCTACGGCGGCAAGGGCGTCGAGAACGCCGTGCACAACGTGGTCGACGAGATCGGTCCCGAGCTCGTCGGCTACGACGCGAGCGAGCAGCGGCTGATCGACACGGCGCTGCTCGACCTCGACGCCACGCCCGCGAAGTCGCGCCTCGGGGCCAACGCCATGCTCGGCGTCTCGCTGGCCGTGGCCCGGGCCGCGGCCGAGTCGGCCGAGCTCCCGCTGTTCCGCTACCTGGGTGGGCCCAACGCGCACCTGCTGCCGGTGCCGATGATGAACATCCTCAACGGCGGCGCCCACGCCGACACCAACGTCGACGTCCAGGAGTTCATGGTGGCGCCGATCGGCGCCGCGACGTTCCGCGAGGGGCTGCGCTGGGGGGCCGAGACCTACCACGCGCTGAAGTCGGTGCTCAAGGGCAAGGGGATGGCCACCGGCGTCGGCGACGAGGGCGGCTTCGCCCCCAACCTCAGCTCCAACCGCGCTGCGCTCGATCTGATCGCCCAGGCCGTCGAGCAGGCGGGCTTCCGCCTCGGCGACGACATCGCCGTGGCGCTCGACGTGGCCGCCACCGAGTTTTACGCCGACGGCGTCTACACCTTCGAGGGCGCGAAGAAGAGCGCGGACGACCTGCTGGGCTACTACGCCGAGCTGCTCGCGGCCTATCCGCTGGTCTCGGTGGAGGATCCCCTCGCCGAGGACGACTGGGCCGGTTGGACCACCCTGACTCGCGAGCTGGGGAGCCGGCTGCAGATCGTCGGCGACGACCTCTTCGTCACCAATCCCCAGCGGCTGGCCCGCGGCATCGAGGAGGCGGCGGCCAACGCACTGCTGGTCAAGGTCAACCAGATCGGCACGCTCACCGAGACCCTCGACGCCGTCACCCTGGCCCACCGCAACGGCTTCCGCTGCATGTTGAGTCACCGGTCCGGCGAGACCGAGGACACCACGATCGCCGACCTCGCCGTCGCCACCGACTGCGGGCAGATCAAGACGGGGGCTCCCGCGCGGTCCGAGCGGGTGGCGAAGTACAACCAGCTGCTGCGCATCGAGGAGGAGCTCGACGACGCCGCTCGCTACGCGGGGGCGACGGCGTTCCCGCGGTTCCGTCTCGAGGGCGCGCCCTCGCGATGACCTCGCCGCGTCGGCCGTCGGCGGGCCGACCGTCAGCACCGTCGGCGGGCCGACCGTCAGCACCGTCGGCGGGCCGACCGTCAGCACCGTCGGCGGGCCGACCGTCAGCACCGTCGGCGGGCCGACCGTCAGCAC
>JALYMT010000239.1 GCA_030773555.1 Actinomycetota bacterium
TCATGGGCTTGTGCAAGAGCTCGCTCATGCTCGGCATCTACGCCGCCGCCACCAACCTGCGCCTGCTCGACACCTGGGCCGCCAACACCGGACTCAGCGAGCCCCCCGCACTAGCCCAGGTCGCGCACCGCCCCGCGCCCCTGCCCGGCGACCCGACGCAGTCCGCCCGCGTCCGGCCCGGCGACGACCCGCCGGACCACTGAGCACCGCAACCCAGCAACCCTGCGCCTCACACCGGGCAGACCCGTGCTTCCACGGCACCCGCACGCCCGCCGACGCCGCCACAGGCAGCGACCCCTGCGGCTGTCCCCCTTAGAACAGGACGTCCCCGAGCCCAGGCCGAACACGGCTGGGACACAAGAAGCGCCCCACCCCTCGTCCTGAGGGCTGGGGCGCTTCCTGTTCCGACTTTCGTGAGCATCCACGGCGTAGAACCGTGAACACCCCGCGGTGGAGGTGGCGGGAATCGAACCCGCGTCCTTCGGCACCGAACCAGGGCTTCTCCGGGCGCATCCTGCTGCTGTTCTGCTCGGCCCCAGCAGTGTCACAGGCGAATCTGCTGACAGGCCCAGTAGCTGTGTGATGTCCCGCGTCGTCCCGCTACCGAACTACGCGGTGATCTCCCTAGCTGATGCCAGGATCCGGGTCGGAAGCATTCCCGGGCTGACAGACTTCGGCGTTCTCTTACTTAGGCAGCAAGAGCGAAGTCAGCGCGCTTAGCATTGGCGCTTGTTGGTTTCCAGAGAGCGTTAACGAGATAACTCTGGATCCTCGGCCCGCTTCCCCTGACTCGACGTCCAAAGTCGAGACCGTTCACCCCCTGTGCAGTTGTCGGCGCCCGCGGGCACCGGGTTCAGCGTACGGGAGAACCCCGCGGGACGAGCGCGCATTCCGCCCGGCGGGAGCGGGGTACGGTCCAGCGGACCCGACCAACCCCGCTCCCTGGAGGTCTCATGCCCCGCATCCGCACCCTCGTGCTCGTCCTGGCGGGAGGCGCGGGTGGCCGGCTCGAGCTGCTCACCCGGGAACGGGCGAAGCCGGCCGTGCCGTACGCCGGCACGCACCGCCTGATCGACTTCCCGCTCAGCAACTGCCTGAACTCGGGCATCTCCGACGTCTGGGTCAGCCAGCAGTTCAACCCGGTCTCGCTGAGCGACCACCTCGCCAACGGACGGCCCTGGGACCTGGACAAGACCACCGGCGGGCTGCTGCTGCTCCAGCCCCGCCAGGGGCACGACGACCGGGTCGGCTTCGCCTCGGGGACCGCCGACACCCTCTGGCGCAATGCCCCCCTCGTGCGGCAGTTCGCCCCCGACGCCCTGGTCGTGGTCAGTGCCGACGCCGTCTACACCCTCGACTACGCCGCCCTGGTCGAGGAGCACCTCGACAGCGACGCCGACGTGACGATGACCACGACCGAGGTGACACCCGAGGACGCCGGCCGCTACGGCGTCGTGCAGGCCGGTGGCCCGGGCAAGGTCAGCGATTACGTCTACAAGCCCGGGGAGCCCCAGGGCAACCTGGTGAGCAACGAGGTCTTCGTGTTCCGGCCCGCGCCGCTGCTCGACACCCTCGAGGAGCTGGCCGAGTCCGCCGGCGAGGAGGGGCTACAGGATCTCGGGCACGCGCTGCTGCCCCGGCTGGTGGGAGCGGGCGGCGCCCGCGAGCACCGGTTCGAGGGCTACTGGCGCGACGTGGGGACCGTCGACGCGTACTGGTCGTCGCACCGCGACCTGCTCGCAGGCATCCCGCCCGTCGACCTCGACGACCCGGCGTGGCCGGTGCTCACCCGGGCGGCCGCGCACCGGGCGCCCGCCTGGGTCGGCCGCGGCGCGCAGGTCGACGAGAGCCTGCTCGCCCCCGCCGCCCGGGTGGCGGGCACGGTCGAGCGTTCGGTCGTCGGCCGCGGCGCGGTGGTCGAGGCGGGCGCGGTGGTGCGCGACTCGGTGCTGCTCCCCGGGTCGGTCGTCCGTTCCGGGGCCACGGTCGAGCGCGCAGTGCTCGACGACGCCGTGGAGGTCTCCAGCGAGGCGCGCGTCGGCAGTGGCGCCGACGATGCCACGATCACCCTCGTCGGTCTCCGATCGGTGATACCGAAGGGCGCGGAGGTGGCGCCCGGAGCCCGGTGGCCGGACAACCTGCCGGCCGGTTGACGGCGGGGCGCCCCGCGCCGATTTCCGGATTTCTCCTACTCTACGTATGTGACCACTCACGGAGAGCCCGACCTCTCCGTTCGAGTGGCGCAAGTGCGGTCGGGCCTCTCCTCGGTCTCCGGCACGTTGCGCAACGTCCCCGCGGCGGTCCTGCTCGTCGACACCGCCACCCGCGCGGTGACCTACGCCAACCCGGTCGCCCGGGCGATGGTCCCGCCCGAGATGACGTTGCCCGTGGCCGCGGCCGAGTGGAGCGACTGCGCGGGCCTGCGGCACCGCGACGGCACCGCCCTGCCCGGACTCGAGTCCCCGGTGGCGGCCGCCACGCGCGGCGTGGCCGTGCACGGCGATGCCGTCCGGGTGCCGCACCGCCGCCTGGCGACGCGGGACAGCGAGGAGACCGCGGCCGCCGAGGGGGTGGACGCACCCGAACGCACCGAGGAGCGGGTGCTGTGGGTCGCTGCCGTCCCGCTGCCGGAGAGTGCGGGCCTGGTCGATTGCGCCCTCGTGGTCTTCCTCGAGGTCGACCCCGAATTTCCCGACGACCTCTCCGAGGACCTGCACCTGCAGGCGCTGCGCTCGACGGAGCTGACCTTCACCATCGCCGATCCCCGCCAGCCCGACTGCCCGCTGGTCTGGGTCAACGAGTCGTTCCAGCGGGTCACCGGCTACTCGCCCGAGGAGGTCATTGGGCGCAACTGCCGGCTCCTGCAGGGCCCCGACACCGACCGATCCGCGGTCGGCGAGCTGGCCGCGGCGCAGGTCGAGCGGCGGTCGACCACGGTGATCCTGCTGAACTACCGCCGCGACGGGACGACGTTCTGGAGCGAGGTGAGCCTCTCCCCCATCGTCGACGCCCAAGGGGAGCTGACGCACTACGTGGGCGTGCAGGTCGACGTGTCGGCTCGCGTCCGCAGCGATGCCGAGCGCGCCCGGCTGCTGGCGCAGGAGCAGGCGGCCCGGGCGGCCGCCGAGGCGGCGCACAACCGGCTGGCGCTGCTGGCCGAGGCGACCAGCGTGCTCGCCGAGACCCTCGACGTGCAGCCGGCGCTGCAGCGGCTCACCGAGGTGCTGGTGCCTGCCCTCGGCGACGCCTGCTTCGTCGACCTGTGGACCGACGGGGTCGTGCAGCGGGTCGCGGTCTCCCACGTGGACAAGGAGAAGGCCGGCCTCGTCTGGCAGCTGACCGCCGACAACCCCATCGACCCGCAGGGCGACGCCGCCATCCCCTCGATTCTGCGCGGCGCCCCCTCCGTGCTGCACCCCGAGGTCGAGGCCGACTTCGTGCTCGCCACCCACGCTCCCACTCCCGAGCAGCGGCGGCTGCGCGGCCTGCTCCCCGTCCGTTCGGCGATGGTGGTGCCGCTGGCGGCGCGCTCGCAGGTCTTCGGCACGCTCTCGCTGCTCACCCAGCCGGGCGGGCGGCGCCTCGGGGAGCAGGACCGGCAGCTGGCCGAGGACCTGACCCGCCGCGCCGCGCTCGTCATCGACAACGCCCGGCTCTACAACCGCGAGCACGCCACCGCGCTGGCCCTGCAGCGCAGCCTGCTGCCCAGCATCGGCTCCCGCTTCGAAGGGCTCGAGGTGGGGGCCCGCTACCAGTCCGGCACCGAGGGCGCCGAGGTGGGTGGCGACTGGTACGACGTCGTCCCCCTCGGCGGTGACCGCACCACCCTCGTCATCGGTGACGTGATGGGCCGGGGCCTGCACGCAGCGGCGGTCATGGGTCAGCTGCGCGCCGCCATCCGCGCCTTCGCACAGCTGGACCTGCCCGCCGAGGACGTCCTCGAGCTGCTCGACCGCCTCGTCGGGCACATCGACGACGCGCAGTTCGTCACCGCGACGTACGCGGTGTACGACCCGGCCGACGGCGTCCTCACGTACGCGAACGCGGGCCATCCCCCGCTCGTGCTGGCGCACGCCGATGGCACCGTCGAGTCGCTGGACCAGGCGTCGGGGCCCGCCCTCGGGCTGGAGATCGGCCCCTACGGGTGCGCGGAGGTCGCGCTGCGGCCCGGTGACCTCGTCTGTTTCTTCACCGACGGCCTGGTGGAGTGGCGCGACGCCGACCTCGACGACCAGCTCGGGCGCCTGCAGGAAACCGTGGCGGCCCTGGCTGCCAGCGGGGTCGGTCCCGAGGATGCCTGTGACGAGCTCCTCGAGCGGATGCTGCCCGAGGGGCGGGTCGACGACGACGCCGCCCTCCTCGTCCTGCGGGTGCCACCCCTGGAGGCCGCTACCCGCCTCGCCCAGATCGACGTCGAGGGCAGCGAGCGGGCCGCCAGCGCGGGGCGCCGCTGGACCCGTACGGTCCTCGAGGAGTGGCAGGTCGACGAGTTCCTCGCCGACGACGCCTTGAGTGTCGTCGGCGAGCTGCTGGCCAACGCCGTCGTCCACGGCAGTTCGCCGGTCTCGATGCGTCTGCGCCTCACCCGGCGGCGACTGCTCATTGAGGTGCGCGACGCGCAGAGCGCCCTGCCCCGGCGGCAGCCGTTGTCAGCGGACGCCGAGCACGGACGCGGCCTGCACATGGTGGCGGTGCTCGCCCGCGTCGTGGGGGTGCGCCTGCTCGAGGGCCGCGGCAAGGCCGTCTGGGCCGCGCTCGACCGCGACCCGGGCACGGGCAATTAGGACCTCTTGTGCAGGCCCGATGACGTGCCCGGGGCCGCCTGACTCGACCTCCCGGATGGTGCTCGATCAGGTGTCGACGTCGCCGAATTCAGCGTGCGGGGCGACAGCCTCGCGAGCCAGCTCGGCAACGATGGCGTTGTCGAGCCGCTGTCGCGGCGGCCGGGCCTGCTGCGATCGGGGGAGCTTCTCGACGCTCGTTTGAGGAGCGGGTAGCGGTCGCCGATGCACTGGGTGTCGATGCTCCTTGACGTGGGGACGTGCCATGACTCGCCCGGTTGCTGCTGCCTTCGGGGCGCTTTCGTTCGCCGTGGTCACGCTGACGGGCTGCGGTGGCGCGGCGCCGACGGCGCCGATGGTGGCGCCGTCGGCGACAGTCGTGCGCGTGTCGGGGTCGGGAACGGCCTTGCCGGCAGTGCAGCGACTGGCCGAGGTGTACGGCCGCTCGCATCCGGGGGTGCGATTCGAGTTGCTCTCTGGCACGAACTCCGGTGCGGCAGTGCGCGGCGTGGTCGAAGGCACTCTCGACCTGGCGGTGATGAACCGGGATCTCAAGGCGGAGGAGCAGGCCGAGCCGGTCCGCTACACGTCCTTCGCCCGAGACGCGGTCACGTTCGCCACCCCGGAATCGGGTCCGGTGCGAGGCCTGAGCAGCGACGAGGTCCGCGACGTGTACGCCGGGAAGGTCCGAAGCTGGGAGAAGCTGGGCGGCGAGCGGCAGGGCGTCGTCGTGCTCGACCGGGACCCGGATGAGTCCGCGCGCAAGCTGGTCCTTCTGCCGTTCATGGCCGACCGACCGGTCGCCGCGCAGACCACGGTGTTGGCCAAGGCCGGGGAGATGGCCGACGCGCTGCAGGGCACGCCCGGCGCGCTCGGCTACACCTCGGTGGGCTATCTGCAGGCCACCGGTCAGCTCGGGGTACGCCTGCTCGCGCTCGACGGGATCGAGGCGACCGCGGCCAACGTCGCCTCCGGGCGCTATCCCTGGCACCTGACGTTCGGTCTGGTGACCCGCGCTGACGCCCCCGATGCCTTGCGCAGCTTCGTCGACTTCGCCCGCGGCGAGGAGGGGCAGCGGATCCTGTCCGGCTACGGCTATGCGCCGGCGGCCTGAGCGCAGTCGGCGCCTTGCGGCGGCGCTGCTCGCGCCGCTGTTGAGCCTCTCGGTGGTGGCCACACTGGCCGTCGCCGGCCTAGCGGAGGTCTCCGGTGGCCGGGTGGCGCAGGCGCAGGTGCAGCAGCGCGGCGACGGCGTACTGCACGCCTTGGACCAGCGGCTGCGCGACCGGCAGAAGGCGAAGCAGGTCTACGCCGATCTGGTCGCCACCGACCGGCGGCTGGTCGAGGCGCTGGAGAGCGGGGACCCGGCGGTGCTGGCCGAGCGGCTGGTGCCGCTGCGCGCCCGGCTGGGGCTCGGGCTGATCCACCTCTACGACAGTCAAGCGCGCCCGCTGCTCAGCCTAGGGCAACGCAGCGGACTCGACGGGCGGCCGCTGATCAGCGCCGCTTTGGCCGGCCTGTCCGAGGCCCGGGTCGCGGCCACCGAGGGCGGGGTCGCGGTCATGGCGGCCGCGCCGATGAAGGGCGCCCGTGGAGTCATCGGCGCGGTGATCATGGGAACCGTCCTAGTAGTGCTTGGTTAGGTCGGTGCTCGGGGTCTGGCCGGGGCGGGGTGTCCGCAGACGGTGCAGGTGCCGGTCCAGGTGGCGAGCAGGGCTTGGAGCTCGCGCAGGACGGCGTAGAGGCTCAG
>JALYMT010000240.1 GCA_030773555.1 Actinomycetota bacterium
AGGGCGTCACCATCCAGGAGGCCGTCGACGCCGCCCTGCGCGCCGGCACCACCATCGCCGACGTCCTGCAGACGGTGGCCGCGGTCGCCGCGACGGGCGCGCCCACCCTGGTGATGAGCTACTGGAACCCGATCGAGCGCTACGGCGTCGACCGCTTCGCCAAGGACCTCGCCGTGGCCGGGGGCGTCGGCACCATCACCCCCGACCTGACCCCCGACGAGGCCGCACCCTGGCTGCAGGCCAGCGACGCCGTCGGGCTCGACCGGGTGTTCCTCGTCGCCCCGTCCTCCACCGACGTCCGGCTGCGCTACACCGTTGAGCACTGCCGCGGCTTCGTCTACGCCGCCTCCACGATGGGGGTCACGGGCACCCGCACCTCGATGGGCACCGCGGGCCGGGTCCTGGTCGAGCGCGTCCGCGGGGTCACCGACCTGCCCGTCGGGGTCGGACTCGGGGTCTCGACCGGCGCGCAGGCCGCCGAGGTGGCCACCTACGCCGACGCGGTGATCGTGGGCTCGGCCTTCGTGCGCCGGCTGCTCGACGCGCCCACCCCCGACCAGGGCGTGCGCGCCGTCGCCGAGCTGGCCGCCGAGCTGGCCCGGGGCGTGCGCGCCCGCGGTTGACCAGGCATGACGGTTGACCATGGCAGGACACTGGGACGCGTGCCCTCGAAGCTGCTCGGAACCCTGGCCGCACTCGCGCTCGCGCTCGCTGCCGCGGGGTGCGCGGGCGACGCCGCCACCGGGTCGGGCGTGCACGTGGTCTCGGGTGGAGTCAGCGCCCCGTACGCCGCTGCGGTCGAGCTGACCCGGCCCTATCCCGAGCTCGCCCTGGCCTTCATCGACACCCACGGCCGGCCCTTCGACCTGGCCGCCGACACGCGCGCCCCGGTCACGCTGGTGTTCTTCGGCTACACGCACTGCCCGGACGTGTGCAACACGGTGCTGGCCGACGCGGCGGTGGCCCTGAAGCGGGCGGAGCCCACCGTCCGGGAGCGCACCCAGCTGGTCTTCGTCACCACGGATCCGAAGCGCGACCGGCCCGAGGTGATCGGGGAGTACCTCGGCCGCTTCGACCCGTCGTTCGTCGGCCTGACCGCGCCGATGCCCACGATCGAGCGGGCCGCCGAGAGCATGGGCGTCGCGTTGACGGGCACCACCGCGCTGCCCGAGGGCGGCTACGACGTCGGCCACAGCGCGCAGCTCGTGGCCTTCGACGCCGCCGGGCGCGGCCGGCTGGTCTGGGTGGCCGACAAGATCAGCGTGGGCGCGCTCCGGCAGGACCTGACCCACTTCGCCTCGCTGCAGCCGGCGTGACCGGCCACGCGGCCACGCTGCTCGCCGCCATCCCCAGCCCCGAGCGCGGCGTGTGGCATCTGGGCCCGCTGCCCATCCGGGCGTACGCGCTGTGCATCCTCGCCGGCATCGCCGTCGCCCTCTGGCTGGGCGAGCGCCGGTGGGTCGCCCGCGGCGGCCGCCCGGGGACGGTCGGCGAGGTCGCGGTCTGGGCGATCCCCTTGGGGATCGTCGGCGGCCGGCTCTACCACGTGCTCAGCTCACCCGACGCGTATCTCGGCTCCGGCGGCAACCCCCTCGACGCCCTGCGCGTCTGGGAGGGCGGACTGGGCATCTGGGGGGCGATCAGCCTCGGCGGTGTCGGGGCGTGGATCGGCTGCCGCCGCCGGGGCATCCCACTGCCGGCCTTCGGCGACGCCGTCGCGCCTGGCGTCGCCCTCGCCCAGGCCCTCGGGCGGTTCGGCAACTGGTTCAACCAGGAGCTGTACGGCCGGCCCACGTCACTGCCCTGGGCGCTCGAGATCGACCCGGTGCACCGCCCGGCGGGACTCGAAGCCGTCGCCACCTTCCACCCCACGTTCCTGTACGAGGCGCTGTGGAACGTGGGGGTCGCCGTGCTCGTGATCTGGGCCGACCGCCGCTTCCGGCTGGGGCACGGGCGGGCCTTCGCGCTGTACGTCGCCGCCTACACGGCCGGCCGCTTCTGGATCGAGACGCTGCGCATCGACGACGCCGAGCGCATCCTGGGCCTGCGGCTGAACCTGTGGACGAGCATGCTGGTATTCGGCGGCACGCTCGCGTACCTGGCCATCTCGGCGCGACTGCGCCCGGGGCGCGAGCGCGACGTCGAGCCGCGGGCCGGGCGGCCCGAGGACGAGGAGGTCCGCGCGTGAGTGCCGCGGGGTTGCAGATCGAGCACGCCCACCGCGACGTGACCGGCGGCTGGCTGCGTCCGGCCGTGTTCGGGGCGATGGACGGCCTCGTGTCGAACTTCGCCCTGATCGCCGGGGTCGCCGGCGGCACCGCCGGCCGGGGGAGCGAGGCGGTGGTCCTCGCCGGCCTGGCCGGACTGGCGGCCGGTGCGTTCTCGATGGCGGCGGGGGAGTACACCTCGGTCGCCTCCCAGTCCGAGCTGGCCGCGGCCGAGATCGAGATCGAGCGGCGGGAGCTGCTGCGGGCCCCTCAGGCCGAGCAGGAGGAGCTCGCCCAGATGTACGTGGGGCGCGGCGTCGACGTCGAGACGGCCCGCGAGGTGGCCCGACAGCTGTCCCGCGACCCCGATCGGGCGCTCGAGGTGCACACCCGCGAGGAGCTCGGTATCGACCCCGACGACCTGCCCTCCCCGGTGGTCGCCGCCGGTTCCTCGTTCGCCTCGTTCGCCGTCGGCGCCTTTCTGCCGCTGGTGCCCTACCTGCTGGGCGCGACCACGCTCTGGCCCGCCCTGATCGTCGCGCTGCTCGGCCTGTTCGCCTGCGGCGCCCTGGTGTCGCGGGTCACGGCACGCTCCTGGCTGTTCAGCGGCCTGCGCCAGCTCGTGCTCGGCGGCGCCGCCGCCGCCCTCACCTATGGATTCGGCTCCCTGGTCGGCGCCGGCCTCGCCTGACCCTAGGCTGGGCGCATGCGCCGTGCCAAGATCGTCTGCACCCTGGGCCCCGCGACCTCCGGGCGCGAGCGCATGCGCGAGCTGGTGCAGGCCGGCATGGACGTCGCCCGGCTCAACCTCAGCCACGGCAGCCACCAGGAGCACGAGGAGCGCTACCTCGACGTCCGCCGCGCCTCCGACGAGACCGGCCGGGGAGTAGGTGTCCTCGTCGACCTGCAAGGCCCGAAGATCCGGGTGGGACGGTTCACCGCGGGGCCGGTGCGGCTGGAGCGCGGCAAGACCTTCACCATCACCGCCGACGAGGTCGAGGGCGACGAGACCATCGTCTCGACCACGTACCAGGGGCTGCCCGGTGACGTGCGACCCGGCGACGCCGTGCTGCTCGACGACGGCCGCATCGGGCTGCGGGTGTACGCCGTCGACGGCCCTCGGGTCATCACCACGGTCGAGGAGGGCGGCACCCTCTCCAACAACAAGGGCATCAACCTCCCCGGCGTCGCCGTGAGCGTGCCCGCCCTCTCCGACAAGGACGTCGAGGATCTGCGCTGGGCGCTGCGGCTGCAGGCCGACATGATCGCGCTCTCCTTCGTCCGCGGGCCCGAGGACATCGAGGACGTCCGCCGGGTGATGAAGGAGGAGGGCGTCACCCTGCCGGTGATCGCCAAGATCGAGAAGCCGCAGGCCGTCGAGCGGCTGGACGAGGTGGTGCGCGCCTTCGACGGCATCATGGTGGCCCGCGGCGACCTCGGCGTAGAGCTGCCGCTCGAGCAGGTGCCGCTCGTGCAGAAGCGGGCCGTCGAGATTGCCCGCCGCAACGCGAAGCCGGCGATCGTCGCCACCCAGATGCTGGAGTCCATGATCGCGGCACCGCGCCCCACCCGGGCGGAGGCGTCCGACGTCGCCAACGCCGTGCTTGACGGCGCCGACGCCGTCATGCTCTCCGGGGAGACCAGCGTGGGCGCCTATCCCCTCGAGACGGTACGGACGATGGCCCGCATCGTCACCCAGGTCGAGGAGAACGCGCTGTCCTCCATCCCGCCGCTGCGCACCCTGCCCCACACCATGGGCGGTGCGATCACCAGGGCCGCCGCCGAGGTCGGCGACCGGCTCGGCGCCAAGTTCCTCGTCACGTTCAGCGTCAGCGGTGACTCAGCCCGGCGCATGTCGCGCCTGCGCTCGTCGATTCCGCTGCTCGCCTTCACCCCGCTGCAGGCGACGCGCAGCCAGCTCTCCCTGTCGTGGGGACTCGAGACCTTCCTGGTGCCGCTGGTCGACCACACCGACGACATGGTCAAGCAGGTCGACCGCGCGCTGCTCGACCTGGGGCGCTGCGAGGTCGGTGACCTGGTGGTGATCGTGGCGGGCGCACCACCGCGCATCCCCGGCTCCACCAACGCGCTGCGGGTGCACCGCATGGGTGCCGCCGTCGCCGGGCTCGCGCCGGCCTACCAGTCGAACTGACCGCCCGGAGCGGCTCCGCTCGTCCGTCGTCGCGACCGTGCCCCGGGTGGGACTCGAACCCACACTGCCGACATTTTGAGGGTCGTGACTCTGCCGTTGGTCTACCGGGGCGCTGGGTGAGCGGGCACGGCCCGCCGACCTGCCGCGGGGAATCCTAGGCGAGGCCGCCGCGCGTCGGGCATCACGGATCGACAACGTTCGCGTGCCCGAACCGCGACGCGCTCCTGCAGTTGGTATTTTCGGCGATCGTCATCTCGACTGCGCTGCCCGTTCCGGGCGTGCACGCCCTCAGCAGAGGAGAGTTCATGACCCGACCCACCCCGACCTGGCGGGCGGCCAAGGCCGTGTCCGCCCTGGGGGTCGCCACGCTGGCCCTCGCGGCCTGCGGAGGTGGCGGCAACAACACGGCCACCAGCCCGCAGACCCCGGCGCCGGGCGCCGCGACCACCAGCGCCGCGACGTCGAGCAGCCCGAGCGCCAGCGCCCGCCCCACCACCGGTGGTGGCGGTGCGCAGGCCGACGGCACCCTGACGATCGGGACCCTCCTCCCGCAGACCGGGTCGCTGGCCTACCTGGGCCCGCCCGAGTTCGCCGGCGTCGACCTGGCCGTCAAGGACATCAACGCCGCTGGCGGTGTCCTGGGCAAGGACGTGAAGAAGTCCGACTCCGACTCCAGCGACGCCAACAACCCGGGTGTCGCCCCCCAGTCGGTCGACCGACTCTTCGGTGACAAGGTCGACGCGATCGTCGGGGCCGCGTCCTCCAGCGTGAGCCTCAACGTCCTCGAAAAGATCACCAGCGCGGGCGTCGTGCAGATCTCCCCGGCCAACACCTCGAACGCGCTGACCACGGCGAACGACCGCAACCTCTACTTCCGCACCGCACCGCCCGACACGCTGCAGGGCCGCGTGCTCGGCAACATCATCATCGACGACGGCAACGAGACCCTCGGCATCCTCGCCCTGCAGGACGCCTACGGCGAGGGCCTGGCGAACCAGGTCGAGCAGACCTTCAAGGAGGGCCAGGGCGAGGTCGTCGAGAAGATCATCTACGACCCCAAGGCTCCCAACTTCTCCGCCGAGGTCGGACGCATCAAGGCCGCCGACCCCGACGCCATCGCGGTGATCGCGTTCGAGGAGACCAAGAAGATCATCCCTGAGCTGCAGCGGCAGGGCATCGGCCCCGACAAGAAGAAGGTCTACTTCGTCGACGGCAATCTGTCCGACTACAGCAAGGACTTCAAGGCCGGCACTCTCGAGGGAGTCCGAGGCACCAACCCGGGCGCCGACGCGGGGCAGAGCTTCCGCAAGCGGCTGACCGACCTCGAGCCCGGCCTGAAGGACTTCGTCTATGCCCCCGAGTCCTACGATGCGACCGTCCTCGTCGCCCTGGCCGCCGAGGCGGCGAAGAGCGACGCCGGCTCGGCCATCGGCGGCAAGCTGATCGACGTCTCCAAGGGCGGCGAGAAGTGCACGTCGTTCAAGGACTGCAAGGCGCTGCTCGGCCAGGGCAAGGACATCGACTACGACGGTGTCAGCGGGCCCGTCGAGTGGAACGACAAGGGTGACCCGTCCGAGGCGGTCATCGGGGTCTACTCGTACGGCTCCGACAACAAGCCCGTACGCAAGGACTCCGTGACCGGCAAGATCGGCTAGGCGTCAGGGAGCAAGCAAGGCGAAGGGCCCGGCGG
>JALYMT010000241.1 GCA_030773555.1 Actinomycetota bacterium
GCCGCGGCGCACCCGGCGGGTGACGCGTAAGGCGGCGGCACCCGCCCCGGCCGACGACGCCTCGGCCAACGACGCGCCAGCCAACGACGCGCCAGCCCACGACGCGCCAGCCAACGACGAGCGGGCCGGCGGCGAGACTGTCAGCGCTGACCCGGTCCCTGACGAGCCGGTCGGCGCCGAGCTCGTTGCGGCCGATCCGGTCCGGAAGCCAGTCGCCGCGGTGGCGCCACCCCTGGTGCTGTTCCGTGCGCCCGAGGCGACCGAGCCGTCCACGCCCGCCGTCGCCCGACACGGCGACGAGCTGAGCGGGGACGAGCTGAGTGCAGACGAGGACGACGAGGACGACGAAGACGCCGCCGCTGACGAGTCGGCCGAGGTCTCGGGGGCGGTGGACGACGACGAGGACGAGGGCGGTCCCCGCCGGCGCCGTCGCCGGCGCGGCGGTCGCGGCCGGCGCCGCCGCGAAGGCGAGGAGTCGGGCGAGTCGGGGTCCGGAGAGGACACCGACGAGAACCCGGCGGCGGCCTCGGCCACCTCGAAGCGACCGGAGGAGGGCGAGGAGCCCGACGACGAGGACGAGGACGACGAGGCCGACGAGGACGAGACCAGCTCGGGCAGCAGCCGCCGCCGGCGTCGCCGACGGCGGCGTCGGGACAGCGAGCCCGGCGAGGCGGCGGAGCCGGCCCCTGACGACCCGCCGAACACCGTCGTCAAGCTGCGCGAGCCACGACGTCGGGAGTCCCGCGAGAACGGCGGCGACGACGACGAGGTGCGCGGCGTGCGCGGCTCGGTGCGCCTCGAGGCGAAGAAGCAGCGGCGGCGCGAGGGCCGCGAGCAGGGGCGCCGACGTCCACCGGTGCTCTCCGAGGCGGAGTTCCTCGCGCGCCGGGAGGCCGTCGAGCGGGTCATGCTCGTCCGGCAAGTGCGCGACCGCACCCAGATCGCGGTGCTCGAGGACGGGATCCTCGTCGAGCACTACATCAATCGGGCGAGCGCGACGTCGTTCGTCGGCAACCTCTACCTCGGGCGGGTGCAGAACGTCCTGCCCGGCATGGAGGCCGCCTTCGTCGACGTCGGCAAGGGGCGCAACGGGGTGCTCTACGCCGGTGAGGTCAACTGGGACGCGGCCGGGCTCGAGGGCCAGCCCAAGCGCATCGAGTCAGCGATGAAGTCCGGTGACTCCGTCCTGGTGCAGGTGACCAAGGACCCGATCGGGCACAAGGGCGCCCGGCTCACCAGCCAGATCAGCCTCCCCGGGCGCTTCCTGGTCTACGTGCCCGACGGCTCGATGACCGGCATCAGCCGCAAGCTCCCCGACACCGAGCGCACCCGCCTGAAGGCGATCCTGCGGGGCATCGTCCCCGAGGACGCGGGTGTGATCGTGCGTACGGCGGCCGAGGGGGCCAGCGAGGAGGAGCTGCGGAGCGACGTCGCCCGGCTGCAGGCGCAGTGGGAGGACATTTCCCGCAAGGCGAAGACGGCCTCCGCCCCGGCGCTACTCTACGGCGAGCCCGACCTGTCGATCCGGGTCATCCGCGACATCTTCAACGAGGACTTCTCCCAGGTCGTCGTCGACGGTGAGGACGTCTGGGACACCCTGCAGGCGTACGTGGGCCACGTCGCGCCCGACCTGGTGGAGCGGCTCAGCCGGTGGACCTCGGATCGCGACGTCTTCGCGGAGTACCGCATCGACGAGCAGCTGGCCAAGGCGCTCGACCGCAAGGTGTGGCTGCCCAGCGGCGGCTCCCTCGTCATCGACCGCACCGAGGCGATGATCGTGGTGGACGTCAACACGGGGAAGTTCGTCGGCAAGGGCGGCAACCTCGAGGAGACGGTCACGAAGAACAACCTCGAGGCCGCTGAGGAGATCGTGCGGCAGCTGCGGCTGCGCGACCTGGGCGGCATCATCGTGATCGACTTCATCGACATGGTGCTCGAGAGCAACCGCGAGCTCGTGCTGCGGCGGCTGCTCGAGTGCCTCGGGCGCGACCGCACCAAGCACCAGGTCGCCGAGGTGACCTCGCTGGGCCTGGTGCAGATGACCCGCAAGCGGGTGGGGCAGGGGCTGCTGGAGGCCTTCTCCGAGACCTGTGAGGTCTGCAACGGCCGCGGGGTGCGGGTGCACCTGGAGCCGATCCACGTGGCGACCGACGCCGCTCCCGGCGACGAGGGCACCGAGCCGGGGGAGGAGCGGGCCGGCCGGAGCCGCTCCCGCGCCCGGCGGGAGCGCCGCGAGGTCAGCACCGCACCCGGACGCGTGCCCACCCCGGCCGATCTCGACGTGCGCCCGGCGCCCGACTCCCTCGCGGCGGCTGCCGGTGGGGCGGCGGCGGACGAGGAGCTCACGGCCGAGGCAACAGCTGTGGAAGCGGCGGCGGCCGAAGCGGACGCGGGAATCGAGCCGGCGACCGCGGCCACCGGGGAGCCGGAGAGCGTGGGCATCTTCGACGCCGGCGCGCCCGCGCCGGACACATCTCTGGAGGTGGCGGCGGAGCTCGCTGTCGGCCGCCGGGACGGTGAGTCCCAGGAGGTCCACCTGCCCGAGGACGACCTGCTGCAGGACGACCTGCTGCAGGACGATGTCGCGGAGCCGGCGCTGTCCTCAGCCGCCGCCGCGGGCCTGTCGGCCGAGTCCGTCACGGTAGGTGACGA
>JALYMT010000242.1 GCA_030773555.1 Actinomycetota bacterium
GCCTGAGCCTCTACGCCGCCCTGCGCGAGCTCCAGGCCCTGCTCGCCACCTGGACCGGCACCTGCACCGTCTGCGGAAAACCCGTCGAGGACCCACCCCGCACGCCGACCTAACAAGGTACTACTAGTCGGCGTCCAGGTAGTACGTGCCGTTCGGGCGGCGGACCTTGCGCTGGCACGTCGGCAGCGGGAGGTTGCGGCGGCGTAGCAGGTCGAGCCACTGCAGCTCAGGCAGGGAGTGCGAGCCGCCCTCGACGTCGTCGAGAGTCTCCAGCAGGAGGCGGCGACGACGGAGTGCCCCGCCACCCGCCAGCACCGCCTTCAGCTCCGCCACCCGGACCAGGCGCTGCTGCACCGCTGCCGCGAGGATCGCGCGCGCGGCATCGTCTGCTCCTGCCCACGCCGCGGCGTCGACGATCGGCCGGGGCAGGCGGGTGCGCGCAGGGCTGCGGGCCGGGTGCACGTCACCCGGTTGCAGCCGCCGGCTCTCGTGCACGACCAGCCGCACCTGCGGATGCTCGAGGGGCGGCACTCGCCGCCCACGCCTGACGACGACATGCACCGGCAGCGAGGGGAAGCCCTCGAACCCGTCGGCCTCTGCTGCCGTCGAGCCGCCGAGGCAGGAGCCCGGGCCGGCATGCAGCACGCCGACCCACATCTGCTGCCGGCGCGTGAGCCGCCCGGTGTGCAGGACCACGACCCGGCACCCCACGGCCTGCCAGCGACCGCTGCGGATGCGGGCCGCCACCGCATCGCGGTCGTACCCGGCCGCGCGCAGCTGCGCGGCTCGCGACCCCCTCCTGCCGGGCCGCGAGCGCGGTCAGGGCATCGGGACGCTGCACGGAGCTTCTCCTCGCATGGCCGCCAGCCTTGGCGGCCGAGCTGCCGGCAGCACGCCTCACCGGCAATCTGTGCAGAGCTGCGCCCGCGGTAGGGCTGTGCATCGTACAGGTGGGGAGGGCCAG
Organism: Actinomycetota bacterium; assembly: GCA_030773555.1. Classification (GTDB taxonomy): domain Bacteria; phylum Actinomycetota; class Actinomycetes; order JALYMT01; family JALYMT01; genus JALYMT01. The sequence goes on from JALYMT010000242.1 coordinate 965, forward strand.
GCGCCCCGGCGAGTAGCCTCGCCCGAGTGCGGATCGCTCGCTTTGCAGCAGACGGTGAGGTCGGGTTCGGCGTCGTCGAGGGGGACGAGGGCGACCCTGCCAGCCTCACCCTCGCCCCGATCGCGGGCCACCCGTTCGCGCCGTTCCAGCTCGCCGGGCCGCCCCGGCCGCTGGTCGACGTTCGGCTGCTCGCACCCGTGCTGCCCAGCAAGGTGGTCGCGGTCGGGCGCAACTACCTCGAGCACGCCCGCGAGCTGGGCAACGAGCTGCCCGACGTGCCCGTGGTCTTCCTCAAGCCGTCCACCGCGGTCGTCGGGCCCGGCGACGCGATCCAGTACCCCCGGCAGTCGCACGAGGTGCACCACGAGGCCGAGCTCGCCGTGGTCATCAGCCGGCTGTGCCGCGAGGTGCCCGCCGCTCGCGCAGCCGACGTCGTACTCGGCTTCACCTGCGCCAACGACGTGACCGCTCGGGACCTGCAGAAGGCCGAGGAGCAGTGGGGGCGGGCCAAGGGCTTCGACACGTTCTGCCCGCTCGGCCCCTGGGTGCAGACCGAGCTCGACCCCGCCGACCTGCGGGTGACCTGCACGGTCAACGGTGAGGTGCGCCAGGACGGCCGCACCTCGCAGCTGGCCCGGGGGATCGGCGAGCTGATCGAGCACATCAGCGCGGCCATGACCCTGCTGCCCGGCGACGTCATCCTCACCGGCACCCCCGCAGGTGTCGGCCCGCTTACCGTGGGAGACGAGGTGCAGGTGCGCATCGAGGGCGTCGGCACGCTGTCCAACCGGGTGGTGCGGCGTGACTGACGCCCCGGCCCGCCCTGTCCGGGTGCGCTTCGCACCCTCGCCCAGCGGCGACCTGCACGTCGGCAACATCCGCACGGCGCTCTACGACTGGGCGTTCGCCCGCCACACCGGTGGCACGTTCGTCTTCCGCATCGAGGACACCGACCGCGCGCGGGTCACCGACGAGTACATCGCGGCAGCCGTGGAGACGATGCGCTGGCTGGGTCTGGCCTGGGACGAGGGCCCTGAGGTCGGCGGGCCGCACGCGCCCTACCTGCAGAGCCAGCGGATGGAGCTGTACGCCGAGTGGGCCCGGCGCTTCCTCGACTCCGGTGACGCCTACCGCTGCTACTGCTCGCCGGAGGAGCTCGACGAGCGCCGTGAGGCGCAGCGGGCGCGCGGCGTCACTCCCGGATACGACGGCCACTGCCGCCAGCTCGACCCCGAGCAGGTCCGGGCGTACGAGGCCGAGGGGCGCCGACCGGTGGTGCGCTTCCGCATGCCCTCCGGTGCCACGACGTTTCCCGACCTCATTCGCGGCGAGGTGACCTTCGAGCACGACAACGTGCCCGACTTCGTCCTCGCCCGCGCCGACGGGACCCCGCTCTACACCCTCGCCGTCACCGTCGACGACGTCCTCATGGACATCACCCACATCGTGCGGGGTGAGGACCTGCTCTCCTCCACGCCGCGTCAGCTGGCCGTCTACCGGGCGATGGGGGTCAAGGAGGAGGACTTCCCGGTCTTCGCGCACCTGCCGTTCGTCATGGGGCAGGACAACTACAAGCTGTCCAAGCGCAACGGCGAGGTCTCGGTCGCGTGGTACCGCCGCGAGGGCTTCCTGCCCGAGGCGATCTGCAACTACCTGGCTCTGCTCGGCTGGTCTCCCGGCGGTGACCGGGAGCTGTTCACCCTCGAGGAGATGAGCCGCGAGTTCACCCTCGAGCGGGTCAACAAGAACCCGGCCCGCTTCGACCTGAAGAAGCTCGAGGCGATCAACGGTGACAAGATCCGCGGTCTGCCCGCCGACGACTTCGTCGAGCGCATTGTGCCCTTCCTGCAGCAGGCCGGTCTGGTCGCCCACGACCCGGCCGAGGGCGAGCTCGAGGTCGTACGCCAGGCCGCTCCCCTCGTGCAGGAGCGCATGGCGCGGCTCACCGAGAGCGTGGGGATGCTCGCCTTTCTGCTCGTCGACGAGGCGCACTTCACCGTGGAGCCGGAGGCGGCCAGCCGGCTGCTGACTGCCGAGTCGCGCCCGGTCCTGGCGGCTGCGGTGCCCGCTCTGGAGCGACTGCGCGACGGCACGACGTGGGCGGCCGTTGCCATCGAAGCGGCCCTGCGGGAGGCGATCGTCGAGGGACTCGGCATCAAGCCGAAGCTCGCGTTCGGGCCGGTACGCGTCGCGGTGACCGGTCGCCGCGTGTCGCCGCCGCTGTTCGAGTCACTGGAGCTGCTGGGCGCCGACCGCACGCTGCGCCGGCTCACCGCCGCAATCGACGTCATCGACGGCTGAGAGCGCCGCGCACCGGGCACGTCCGCGCTTTGGGCCCGCTCCCGCTGGTCGGCTAGTGTGGTCCCACCCTTGGGGTATGGGGTAATTGGCAGCCCGACGGATTCTGGCTCCGTTAGTCTAGGTTCGAGTCCTGGTACCCCAGCTGTGCCGTCTTCCGTCTCCTCGGTCCGGGCTCACGTTTCTCGCCCGCGTCGCACCCGCGATAGTATGTCGGCGTCGGTCCGTAGGACCACAAGGCCCCGTTGTGTAGTGGCCTAGCACGCCGCCCTCTCAAGGCGGTAGCGCCGGTTCGAATCCGGTCGGGGCTACAGAGGCGAAGTCGACCTGCAGTCGCAGGAGCAGCTGGAACGAGGGGGGCCGCGAGCGCCCCATTATCAGCCCGAACGGCGCGACACAAGCCGTTTCGGGTCTTTGGTCGTTGTATCTGGATCTCGTGCGCTCTACCTTCGGGCCGATGAGTCGAGCGGGGGCTCGACCCGGTCCCGAAGGGGAAACTTGTGAACAAGGCACAGCTGATCGAGGAGCTGGCCGGCCGCTTCGAAGGCAACCGGAGGCTGGCCGCCCATGCTCTGGAGTCCGTCGTCGACGTTGTCACCCGTGCGGTGACGACCGGCGAGAAAGTAGCGATCGCCGGCTTCGGCGTGTTCGAGCGCGCCGACCGTCCGGCCCGCACCGCGCGCAATCCGCGTACGGGCGAGACGGTCCGGGTGAAGAAGACCGTGGTGCCGCGCTTCAAGCCCGGCCAGGGCTTCAAGGACGTGGTGGCCGGGGTGAAGCAGCTACCCAAGGTCGCGGCGACCGTCGCCCGCGCCGCGGCGAGCCCGGCTGCGGCGCGGGTCAGCGCGGCGGCCTCCACCGGAACGACGTCGGCCTCCGCCAAGCGCACCAGCGCCAAGCCGGCGGCGAAGCGGACCACGGCCAAGAAGGCGGTCACCTCGACCGCGAAGCGGGCCAGCGCGACGACCAAGGCCGCCGCCAAGAAGGTGACCGAGGCCGCCGCCGAGAAGGCCACCAAGACCACCACGAAGTCGGCGGCACGTCCGACGGCGGCGAAGAAGACGGCGGCGAAGAAGTCCGCGACGCGTCCGGCCGCGAAGAAGACCGCTACGCGGGCGACGGCCAAGAAGACCGCTACGCGGGCGACGGCCAAGAAGACCGCCACCGGATCGCCGGCGCGCAAGGCCAGCACGTCGGCCGCGCGCTCCACGACCACCCGGACCACCCGGACCACCCGGACCACCCGGACCACCGCGGCCAAGACCGCGGCCAAGGCGCCTGCTCGCAAGGCGGCGGCTCGCAAGGCTCCCGCGCGCAGCGACTAGGTCCGCCGACCACCACGGGCCCGGGTCAGGGAAGAGTGACGAGGGTCAGCGCGGTGACGCGGGTGCCGTCCTCGGAGGTGCGCACCCGCACCCGCTGGCCGCTGCGCAGGAGCCGCAGGCGCCTGCCGTCGAAGGCCTCGGCGTCGTACGGGAGCTCCAGCCCGTCGTCGAGCAGCACGCTTCCGCTGCGCGTGCCGGGGTCGAAGCTGCGCACCGTCGCCTGCATGAGGCCCGGAGCCTAGTGCCGCCAGCGCAGTCGGGCGGCGACGGCGGCGGTGTCGGGCCCGACGCCCAGCGCGAGCGCGGCGCGCAGGTCGTCCTCGGTGTCCACGTCGCGCCGCAGCGAGCCCAGGCCGGGCCCCAGGATCTCGGCTGAGCCGGCCTGTAGGTGCGCGGCGTGCGAGCCCGGCCCGAAGGCGGGCTGCAGCGAGCTGCCCGTCCTCGCCGTCAGCAGCGTTGTGCCCGTGCCCGTGCTGTCGGGCACCACGGCGCGCGGGTGCACGCGGGCGAGGGCCAGCGCCTCGTCCAGCTCGGCGGGCCGCAGTGCCGGCAGGTCGGCCACGAGCGCGGCCACCCCGCGCTCGGGAAAGGCGCCGCGCGCGTGTACGGCACCGTGGCGCAGGGCCGCGTTCAGCCCCCCTCCCGACTCCTCGGGGACCACCAGGGCGCCGAGCGCCGCGACCCGCCGGGCAGCGCGGGCCTCGGCGGTCACCACGACCACGCCGGCCACCGACGAGCAGGCGAGCGCCGCGCGTACGGTGTCGGTGGCGAAGGCGAGGGCGAGCGAGGCCCGCAACGAGCCCGCGAGCGGCCCGAGCCGGGTCTTGGCCAGGGCGAGCTGCTTCACCGGCACGACGAGCGCCCAGCCCCCGTCGGCGCCGGTTCGCTGCGCGGGCCGCGGGGAGAGGGGGAGGTGCACCGCCTCGATCCTGCCAGCATCCTCGACACCACCGGCACGGTCCGCGAGGATGACCCGGCCTCGGGACGAGGAGGTGCGGCGCGGGCGAGCCGGGCGAGCAGAAGGGGAAAGGATCGTACGTGGGGCGCGGCAAGGTGGGGTTCTGGGTTCGTGTAGCCGTCGCGGTGCTGCGCCCGCCCCTGACGGTGCTGACCCGGCGCGAGTGGCGTGGAGGCCAGCTCCTGCCGAAGTCCGGCGGCGTCCTAGTGGTCGTCAACCACAACTCCTACGTCGATCCGCTCGCCACCGCGCACTTCGTGTGGGACAACGGGCGCGTCCCGCGCTTCCTCGCCAAGGCCAGCCTGTTCCGGCTGCCGCTGGCCGGGCGCGTCCTGGCGGGGGCGGGGCAGATCCCGGTCTACCGCCAGTCCCTGGACGCGGCCAAGGCCTACGCGGCCGCGGTCGAGGCGGTGCGCACCGGCGAGTGCGTCGTCATCTATCCCGAGGGCACCGTCACCCGTGACCCCGACCTCTGGCCCATGATGGGCAAGACCGGCGCCGCCCGGGTGGCCCTGGCGACCGGCGCCCCGGTCGTGCCGATCGCCCAGTGGGGCTCCCACGAGATCCTCCCCCCTTACACGAAGCGCCCGCACCTCTTCCCCCGCAGGACCTTGCACTTCTCGCTCGGCCCGCCCGTCGAGCTCGACGACCTCCGCCCGGTGCCGCTGAACGCGGAGGTGCTGCGCGCGGCCACCAGCCGGATCCTCGCCGCGATCACCGCGCAGCTCGAGACCATCCGCGGCGAATCCGCGCCCGTGCAGCGCTTCGATCCCCGGGCGCAGCAGGGGACCAGCCTCGATCCGCGGCGAGCAGGGTGAGCCGCGTCGCGGTGCTCGGCGCGGGCTCGTGGGGCACGGCGTTCAGCCTGGTGCTCTGCGATGCGGGCGCCGACGTCGTGCTGTGGGGCCGCCGGCCCGAGCTGTGCGAGACCATCAGCCGCGCCCATGCCAATCCCGACTACCTGCCGGGCGTCGACCTCCCGTCCGCTCTGCAGGCGACCAGCCGCTCCGAGTGCGCGCTCGACCGCGTCGACGTCGTCGTGCTGGCCCTGCCCGCGCAGGCCCTGCGCGCGCACCTCACCGCCTGGGCCCCTCTCCTCCCGCCCGACGCGGTGTTCGTGAGCCTCATGAAGGGCGTCGAGCTGGGCACGACCAAGCGGATGAGCGAGGTGATCAGCGAGGTCACCGGCGCTCCCGCGGACCGGGTTGCTGTCATCAGCGGGCCCAACCTCGCCCGCGAGATCGCGGCCCGGCAACCGTCCGCCTCGGTGGCAGCGTGCGTGGACGAGTCGGTGGCCGCGCGGCTGCAGAAGATCTGCACCACGCCCTACTTCCGCCCGTACACCAACGTCGACGTGGTCGGGGTCGAGCTCGGCGGCGCGGTGAAGAACGTCATCGCGCTCGCGGTGGGCATGGCCGAGGGCATGGGGCTCGGCGACAACGCGAAGGCGAGCATCATCACCCGCGGCCTCGCCGAGACGGCCCGGCTGGGCGTGGCGCTCGGCGCGCAGCCGGCGACCTTCGCCGGGCTCGCGGGCCTGGGTGACCTGGTCGCGACCTGCGCGTCGCCCCTGTCCCGCAACCACGCCTTCGGCGTCTCGCTCGGGCAGGGGATGCCGCTCGACGCGCTCGTGGCGGCCACCACGCAGGTGGCCGAAGGCGTGAAGTCCTGCGAGGCGATCCTGCAGCTCGCCCGCGACCACGACGTCGACATGCCGATCGCCGAGCACGTCGTGAAGGTGGTGCACGACGGGGTGCCCGCCCGGGAGGGCGTGCGCAGCCTGATGGCCCGCGCCGCGCGCGCCGAGCACGAACCCGACTGATCCCCCTAGCCGGGCAGCGTCGTGCGCAGGTCGGCCCACAGGTCCTCGACGTCCTCGCACCCCACCGACAGGCGCACCAGCGACTCGGGCACCGAGAAGCTCTCGGCGGGCCAGCGCCGCCGCCGCTCCAGCGTCGACTCGACGCCTCCCAGGCTGGTCGCGTGCACCCACAGCCGCACGCCGGCTGCCAGTTCGTCGGCGGCCGCGGCGCCGCCGAGCAGCTCGACGGCGACGATGCAGCCGAACCCGCTCATCGCCTTCAGGGCCCGCTCGTGCCCAGGGTCGTCGGGCAGGCCCGGATAGCGCACCCGCTCGACGCCGTGATGCCCCTGCAGGCGCTCGGCCAGGACGGCGGCGTTGGCCTGGGCCCGCTCCACGCGCACCGCGAGGGTGCGCAGCCCGCGCAGGGCGAGCCACGCCTCCACCGTGCCGGGAACGGCTCCGTACGCCGCGCGGTGGCCGGTGATCCGGTCGAGCAGGGCCGGGTCGCGGGTCGCGACCGCCCCGAGCAGCACGTCCGAGTGCCCCGACAGGTACTTCGTCGCGCTGTGCACGACGAGGTCCGCGCCCACCTCGAGCGGTCGCTGCACCAGGGGGGTCGCGAAGGTGTTGTCGACGGCGAGCAGTGCGCCGGCCGAGCGGGCGGCGGCGCCGAGGGCCGGCAGGTCCGTGATCTCCATCAGCGGATTCGTCGGGGACTCCACCCAGACGAGGTCGGCGCCCTCGCTCGCACGCCGCGTCGCCTCGGTGTCGGCCACGTCGACGACGCGCAGGTCGCCGAGGCGGCCCCGCTGCTCCTGCTCCCGCAGCAGGGCGAGGGTGCCCGAGTAGGCCGCCCGGGGCGCGACGACGGTGCCGCCGACCGGAACGAGGTCCGCCACGGCGGCCACGGCCGCCATGCCCGAGGCGTACGCCCGCACCGGGCCGCCCTCGAGCGCCGCGAGTGCCTCCTCGAAGGCCTCCCAGGTGGCGTTGCCGTAGCGGCCGTAGCCGACGGGCCCCCCCGCGTGGTACGTCGAGGCCAGCACGATCGGCGGGTTGAGCGGGGCGTCCGGCTCGGCGAGCGGCCGGCCGGCGCTCACCGCCAGGGTGGCGGGAGAGAGCGGTCGAGGCGTGGATTCGGCCATGTCCGAAGTATCGCCGCCCTCGGGCCGCGCCGGGACTCGGAGGGTCGGCGCGCTGCCCCGGCGATGCCGGCCGCTACCCTCGCCCGGTGAGCTCGCAGTCGCCGGAGGCGACCCCCCGTAAGGTCCGCGTCGCCGTCGTCTTCGGCGGGCGCAGCACCGAGCACGCCATCTCCTGCGTCTCCGCGGGCAGGATCCTGCAGGCCATCGACCGGGAGCGCTACGAGGTGGTGCCCATCGGCATCACTCCCGAGGGCCGCTGGGTGCTCGCCGCGGACGAGCCCGAGAAGCTGGCCATCACCGGCGGCCGCCTGCCCGCGGTGGAGGAGAGCGGCACGTCCCTGGTGCTGGCGGGTGACCCGACGAGCCGCCAGCTGGTGGTGCAGGAGTCCGGTCGGGTGCCGCACGCCCTCGGTCAGGTCGACGTGGTCTTCCCCGTGCTGCACGGCCCGTACGGCGAGGACGGCACGCTGCAGGGGCTGCTCGAGCTGGCCGGCATCCCCTACGTCGGCTCGGGCGTCTTCGCCTCGGCGGCCGCGATGGACAAGGGCCACATGAAGGCGCTGTTCCTCGCCGCCGGGTTGCCCTTGGGGCCCTACGAGCTGATCGAGCCCCGCGCGTGGCGCACCGACCGCGACGGCGTGCACGCGCGGGTGCGCGACCGGCTGCACCTGCCGGTCTTCGTGAAGCCGTGCCGGGCCGGTTCGAGCCTCGGCATCACGAAGGTGAACCGCTGGGAGGAGTTCGGCACGGCGGTCGAGGAGGCCGCCCGCCACGACCCGCGGGTCGTCGTGGAGGAGGGCATCGAGGGCCGGGAGCTCGAGTGCGGCGTGCTCGGCGGCCGGCGCGGGGGGGCCCCCGAGGCGAGCGTGCTCGCCGAGATCCGCGTCCGGGGCGGCCACGAGTTCTACGACTTCGAGGCGAAGTACCTCGACGACGCCACCGAGCTCGACGTGCCGGCCGACGTGGCCCCCGAGGTGTCGGAGCAGGCGCAGGCCCTGGCCTGCCGGACCTTCGACGTGCTCGGCTGCGAGGGGCTGGCCCGCGTCGACTTCTTCTTGCGGGCCGACGGCACGCTGCTGGTCAACGAGGTCAACACCATGCCGGGCTTCACCCCGGTCTCGATGTTCCCCCGGATGTGGGCCGCCAGCGGCCTCGACTATCCCGCTCTCGTCGAGCGGCTCCTGCAGCTGGCCCGCGAGCGGCCCGCCGGCCTGCTCCGCTGAGCCTGCTCACCGCGGCCGCTCGGGCAGCCGCTCCCGCACGGCCGGTGCGAGGTCGACGAGGGCGTTGACCTCGGGGGCGTACGCGGCGGGCACCCGGACCTCGACGTCGACGACCCGCCCGGTGGTGGTGAACACGTAGCCCTCCGGGGTGCGCTCCGGCAGCCAGGCCACTCCCTCGACCTCCACGACCGCGGCGGTCGGTTCGTACGCCGACGGTCGCGGCACCCCGCAGCGCAGCACGATCGGGGGAGCCCCCCAGGCCGCGGTCAGCGAGGAGTCGGGCCGGGTGTCGCGCCGGTCCTGCCCGTCGAGGGGATCGGGCAGCGCCGGCCCGAGAGCCGCGCACGCCGAGGCCACGGGCTCCGGAGGTCGCGGCGGGGGCACCTGGACGGCGGACGCGCAGCCCGCCAGCGCCAGTGCCAGTCCGGCAGGTGCGGCCCGGCGCAGCCTCAGAGGTTGACCACCGGGCAGGTGAGAGTGCGGGTGATGCCGTCGACGCCCTGCACCTTCGACACCACGAGCTTGCCGAGTTCGTCGACGCTGCCGGCTCCGGCGCGCACGATGACGTCGTACGGGCCGGTCACGTCCTCGGCCTGGGTCACGCCCGGGATGTCGGCGATCTGGCGGGCGACGTCGGCGGCCTTGCCGACCTCGGTCTGGACAAGGATGTAGGCCTGCACCACCACGTGCGTCCCTCCCTGCGATGAAGCGACTGTCCCTCGGCCCCCCTGGCGGGGACGACAACGTATCGCGTCCCCCCGCGGGGTACGGGGAGCGTCGTGGACCGGCAGGTGGGAGCGCTCGGCGAGTTCGGCCTGATCGCGGCACTGACGGCGCGGCTGCCCCAGGGCGAGGACGTGCTGCTCGGCCCGGGCGACGACGCCGCGGTGGTCCGCGTCGCCGACGGGCGCGTGGTGGCCACCACCGACCTGCTCGTGGAGGGCCGCCACTTCCGCCGCGACTGGGCGACCCCGTACGAGGTGGGCCGCAAGGCGGCGGCGGCGAACCTGGCCGACGTCGGCGCTATGGGCGCGCGTCCCCTCGCCCTGCTCGTGGGGCTGGCCGCCCCGGCCGACCTGCCCGTGGCCGATGCCCTGGCGCTCACCGACGGGCTGCGTGACGAGTCCGCCCCCGTCGGCGCCTCCGTGGTGGGTGGTGACGTCGTCCGCGGCGACGCGCTGCTCGTCGCCGTCACCGCGCTGGGCACCCTCGAGGGCCGCGCCCCCGTGACCCGGGCCGGCGCCCGGCCCGGCGACGTGGTGGCGGTGTGCGGCCCGCTGGGACGCTCAGCCGCCGGGCTGGCGCTGCTGCTGGCCGGGCGGCGCGAGCCGGCGGAGCTGGTACGTGCTCACCTGCTGCCCACCCCGCCGTACGCGGATGGCCCGGCTGCGGCGTCGGCCGGGGCGTCGGCGATGTGCGACGTGAGCGACGGTCTGCTGCAGGACCTCGGGCACGTGGCCGCGGCCAGCGGCGTGCGCGTCGAGCTCGAGGTCGCGGCCGTCGAGGACAGCGCTTCGGATGTCAGGCCGGTGGCCGACGAGCTGGGCGCCGACCCGCTGCGGTGGGTGCTGACCGGGGGCGAGGACCACGCCCTGGTGGCCTGCTTCCCGCCCGGCGCGGTGCCGACCGGCTGGCGGGAGGTGGGACGGGTGACCAGCGGCGCCGGCGTCGCCGCCGCCGGCTACGAGCGCGGCCCGGGCGGCTGGCAGTCGTACTAGCGGGTGACCTTGCCGGCCTTGAGGCAGGAGGTGCAGACGTCGACCCGCTTCGGCGTGCGCCCGACCATCGCCCGGATGGTCTGGATGTTGGGGTTCCAGCGGCGGCGGGTGCGGCGGTGGGAGTGCGAGATGTTGTTGCCGAAGCCCGGCTTCTTGCCGCAGATCTCGCAGGTGGAAGGCACGGGGAGTACTCCAGGCGTGGGTGGGTCGACAGCGGAGACGGACCCGGCGCGGCCGGTGCCCGCCTCAGGATAGCGAAAGCCGCCGCGCGCCCTGAATTCTCGTCGGTCCCCCCGTCTAGATTCAGCCTGAGGACGCGGGCGGGCGAGAGGGGGAGTGCGCGGCGTGGCAAGCGGCCGGACCCAGGGGGGGCGGTCGGCGATTCTGCCGGTGCAGCGGCGCAGGGGGCTGCAGGCGCCGCTGGTGCGGTTGCTCGGCGACCGGTCGGCGAAGGCGCTCGCCGCCCACCTCGACCTGCGCACCGTCGAGGACCTGCTGCGCCACTACCCCCGCCGCTACGCGCTGCGGGGGGAACTGACGGACCTGTCCGCGCTGCGCCCCGACGAGCTGGTGACGGTCCTGGCCCGGGTCGAGTCCGTGTTCCTGCGCACGTTGCGTCCCCCGCATCGCTCCGTGCTCGAGGTCGTCGTCACCGACGGTCACGGCAAGCTGCGTCTGGCCTTCTTCAACTCCGCGTGGCGTCAGAGCGAGCTGCGGGTCGGGCGCAGCGGCATGTTCTCCGGCCGGGTGGGGGTGCGGGGGCACTCGCGCCAGCTCGTCCACCCCGAATACCAGCTCTTCGACGAGGGCGCCGACCTCGATGCCGTGAGCGCGTTCGCAAGCGAGATCATCCCCGTGTATCCCGCGGTCGCCAAGGTCACCTCGTGGCGCATCGCCACCTGCGTGCGCACCGTGCTCGACACCCTCGGCGAGCTGCCCGACCCGTTGCCGGAAGAGCTGCGACGCGGCCACGGCCTGCTCGGGCTGCGCGAGGCGCTGGAGAAGGTGCACCGGCCGCGGTCCCGGGCTGACGTCGCCGCCGCCCAGCAGCGGCTGCGCTGGGAGGAGGCCTTCTTGCTCCAGGTGCTGCTGGCGCAGAGCCGAGCGGAGCAGCGCGAGCTGCCGGCGATTCCCCGGGTGCCGCGACCCGACGGGCTGTTGGCGGCCTTCGACGCGGCCATTCCGTTCGAGCTCACCGCCGGTCAGCGCACCGTGAGCGCGGAAATCCTCGCCGATCTCGCCCGGCGGCATCCGATGCGCCGCCTCCTGCAGGGCGAGGTCGGGGCGGGCAAGACGGTCGTGGCGCTGCGGGGCATGCTCGCCACGGTCGACGCCGGGGGGCAGGCCGTGCTGCTCGCGCCCACCGAGGTCCTGGCCCAGCAGCACTTCCGCTCCCTGACCGCCCTGCTCGGCCCCCTCGCGGAGCGCGGCCGGCTGGGGAGCGCCGAGCAGGCCACCCGCGTGGCCCTGCTCACGGGGTCCCTCGGTGCGGCGGCGCGGCGCAGCGCGCTGCTCGACATCGCCAGCGGTGCGGCCGGCTTGGTGGTCGGCACCCACGCCCTGCTCGAGGACCCCGTCTCCTTCGCCGACCTCGGCCTGGTCGTCGTCGACGAGCAGCACCGGTTCGGCGTCGAGCAGCGCGACGCCCTCCGGGAGAAGGCCGCCTCCCCGCCGCACCTGCTGGTCATGACCGCCACGCCGATTCCGCGCACGGTCGCCATGACCGTCTTCGGCGACCTGGAGGTGTCGACCCTCCAGGAGCTGCCGCGCGGGCGCGTCCCCATCCGCTCTAGCGTGGTGCCCGCCCTCGAGAAGCCCGCGTGGCTCGACCGGGCCTGGGCCCGGGTCCGCGAGGAGGTCGCCGGGGGCCGCCAGGCGTACGTCGTGTGCCCCCGCATCGGTGGCGAGGCCGACGACCGCGACGAGCGGCCCGACGGCGACGACGCGGGGCAGGGCGCACCCGTCGACGCCAACGCGCTCCGCCGACCCCCGCTGGCCGTCGTCGACGTGGCGCCGCTGCTGCAGCAGGGCCCGCTCGCGGGGCTGCGCGTGGAGGTCCTGCACGGCCGGCTGCCCGCGGAGGGCAAGGACACCACCATGACCCGCTTCGCCCGCGGCGAGGTCGACGTGCTGGTCGCCACCACCGTGATCGAGGTCGGCGTCGACGTGTCCAACGCGACGGTCATGGTGGTGCTCGACGCCGACCGCTTCGGCATCTCCCAGCTCCACCAGCTGCGCGGCCGCATCGGCCGAGGCGGCGAGCAGGGCCTGTGCCTGCTCGTCACCGACCTGCCGTCGGGGACCCCGGCAGTCGAGCGGCTCGACGCCGTCGCCGCCACGCTGGACGGCTTCGAGCTCTCCCGCCTCGACCTGGAGCAGCGCCGCGAGGGCGACGTGCTGGGAGCCTCCCAGTCGGGCCGGCGGTCCAGCCTCCGGCTGCTCAGCGTGCTGCGCGACGAGGAGCTCCTCCAGCAGGCGCGCGCGGAGGCGACCGCTGTCGTCGAGGGCGACCCGGAGCTCGACGACCATCCGGAGCTGGCCGCGGTGGTCGCGGCGCTGGTGCGTGACCAGCGCGCCGAGTATCTGGACAAGTCGTGATCCGCGTCGTCGCCGGCCTGGCGGGGGGCCGGGCGCTGGCGGTGCCCCGGGGCGCCGGCACCCGGCCGACCTCCGAGCGCGCCCGGGAGGGGCTGTTCTCCACCCTCGAGGCCCTGCACGGCCCCCTGTCCGGCGCCCGGCTGGCCGACCTGTACGCCGGCTCGGGCGCCGTCGGGCTCGAGGCGCTCAGCCGTGGCGCCGGCCACGCCCTGTTCGTCGAGTGCGACGCCCAGGCGCTGCGCACGCTGCGGACCAACGTGCGCTCCCTGGGCCTGCCCGGAGCCGAGGTCGTGGCCGGCAAGGTCCGCCCGGTGGTGGCCGCGGGCCCGCCCGCCGGTGCGGCGTACGACGTCGTCTTCCTCGACCCGCCCTACGCGGTGCCCGACGCCGAGCTGGGCACCGTCCTGTCCGGGCTGCGGAGCGGGGGGTGGCTGCGTCCCGGGGCCCTCGTCGCGGTCGAGCGGCCCTCGCGGGGGGCCGCGCTCGCCTGGCCCCGCGGCTACGAGGGGCTGCGCGCCCGGCGCTACGGGGAGGGCACCCTTTGGTACGGTCGCGCCACCGGTGAGGAGGCGCCGGGCAGCGAGTCGCGTCCGCCCTCGTACGGAGGCCGCGGGTGCGACGTCCAAGCGAGAAGTGTCGGGCGATGAGACGGAGAGAGCCGTGCGCCGCTGCGTGTGCCCGGGGTCGTTCGACCCGGTGACGAACGGCCACGTCGACGTGATCGCGCGGGCCTCGCAGCTCTACGACGAGGTCACCGTCGCCGTGCTCGTGAACAGTTCCAAGCGCGGCCTGTTCAGCGTGCCCGAGCGCATGGAGCTGCTGCGCGAGACCACCAAGGAGCTGGGCAACGTCGTCGTCGAGTCCTTCCACGGGCTGCTCGTCGACTACTGCCGCGACCGCCACATCCCGGTGATCCTCAAGGGGCTGCGGGCGGTCAGCGACTTCGACTACGAGCTGCAGATGGCCCAGATGAACCATCGGCTGACGGGCGTGGAGACCCTGTTCGTCGCGACGAATCCCGAGGTCTCGTTCCTGTCCTCCAGCCTGGTCAAGGACATCGCCACCTTCAGCGGTGACGTCTCCGGGCTCGTCCCCGAGGCCGTGCTGCCCCGGCTCACCCAGCGTCTCGCCGAGCTCGCCGCCGAGCGGCCCGGCCCCTCGCTCCCGGCCTGAGCGGGGCGGCGGGGCTCGCGAGGGGGATCCGGTGGACGTCCACGACAAGCTCGACGAGCTCACCGCTGCGATCGAGAACGCGCGAGCGATGCCCATGTCGGGTGCCTGCATCGTCAACCGCGCCGAGGTGCTCGCGCTGCTCGACGACCTGCGGGAGCTGCTGCCCGAGGAGTTCCGCCACGCCGAGCTGCTGCTCCGCGAGCGGGAGGCGGTCGTCGAGGAGGGCCGGCGCGAGGCCGAGGGCCTGCTCGAGGAGGCACGGGCCGAGCGTGAGCGGCTCCTCGAGCAGTCCGAGGTGATCGTCGAGGCGCGCCAGCGGGCCGAGGAGACCGAGGCGCGGGCCGAGGAGGCGGCCGCCGCCCTCCGCGAGGACGCCGACGGCTACGTCGACGACAAGCTCGCCGAGTTCGAGGCCGTTCTCCATCGCACCCTGGCCACGGTGGCGCGTGGCCGGCGCAAGCTGCGTACGGGCGAGGACGACGACGTCCTTGACCCGGCCGCGGAGCAGCACGCGACGGGGCGTCGCGTCGGCCCCGGCCGCATCGACGTGCGCGGCTATGCCGCGACCTACGAAGGTGGCCGCCAACCCCGGCCCTGAGCGCGGCGGCGGGGGAGCCCGGAGGTGTTTGGGCCGCTCGGCCAGGGCGGGGGTAGCCTGTCCTGTCCGGTCGAAGGCGCTCTCGATCCCGTCGGCCTCCGGCCGGCGCCAGGTCGTCGACTCGTCCGGTCACTCGCCCGAATACGCCACCCGCACGACGAGAAGACATGCCCCTCAAAAAGCAGGAGACGCTCCCGCGTCTCGATCCGCGCGCCCCACTCGTCCTCGACACCCGCGAGCTCGGCCGCCGTCCCGGGTCGATGCGGCGGCTGTCCCGGACCGTCCCCGCCCCCGCTGGCATGGGCATCCCGGTGCTCGGCGTGTCCGAGGGGGAGCCGGTGCGCCTCGACCTGCGGCTCGAGGCGGTGATGGAGGGGGTCCTCGTGTCCGGGTCGGCCAGCACCCGGGTCGTCGGTGAGTGCGTGCGCTGCCTCGACCCCATCGAGCAGGAGCTCGAGGTGGGCCTGCAGGAGCTCTACGTCTATCCCGACGAGCAGTCGACCGGCCGGGGAGCCGAGGACGACGACGAGGACGAGGTCCGCCGGCTCGACGGCGTCCTGCTCGACCTCGAACCCGCCCTGCGCGACGCGATCATCATCGACCTGCCGCTGCAGCCGGTCTGCCGGGAGGACTGCCCCGGGCTCTGCCCGACCTGCGGCGCCCGGCTGGCTGACGAGCCCGGCCACGGGCACGAGGTCCGCGACATCCGGTGGGCCGCGCTCGCGGGCCTGCAGCAGGATTCCGACCAGCGCCAGGACAGCATCAGCGACACCATCAGTGACACTCGCCGTGACACCGACCCCGAGAAGAGGTAGCAGTGGCCGTTCCGAAGCGGAAGATGTCACGCAGCAACACCAGGTCCCGGCGCTCGCAGTGGAAGGCGAAGCCGCTGACCCTCGTGGCCTGCGACCGGTGCCGCTCCACGAAGCTCGCGCACACCGCGTGCCCGACGTGCGGCACGTACAACCGCCGGCAGGTCCTCGAGGTCTAGCCGACCCGACGTCTCAGAACGGGGTCTCGGGACCTGTGAACGACCGGACGGGCGCACTGCCGGGGCAGCTTCGGGGGATCGAGCAGCTCGAGGAGCGGCTCGGCTACACCCTCGATCCGGAGCTGCTGCAGCGCGCCCTCACACACCGGTCGTACGCCTACGAGCACGGCGGGTTGCCGACGAACGAGCGGCTGGAGTTCCTCGGGGACTCCGTGCTCGGGCTGGTCGTCACCGACACGCTGTTCCGCGGGCATCCCGACCTGCCCGAGGGGCAGCTGGCCAAGTTGCGCGCGGCGGTGGTCAACATGCGCGCCCTGGCCGACGTGGGCCGGTCGCTGGAGCTCGGCCGCTTCATCCGCCTGGGGCGCGGCGAAGAGGGGACCGGCGGCCGCGACAAGTCCTCGATCCTGGCCGACACCCTTGAGGCCCTCATCGGCGCGGTCTACCTCTCCCAGGGACTGGAGAGCGCAGCCGAGCTCGTCCACCGGCTCTTCGACCCGCTGATCGCGATCTCGGCGACGCTGGGCGCGGGACTGGACTGGAAGACCAGCCTGCAGGAGCTCACCGCGGGCCTGGGGCTCGGCGTGCCGGAGTACGTCGTCGCCGAGAGCGG
Source organism: Actinomycetota bacterium (assembly GCA_030773555.1). Taxonomy (GTDB): domain Bacteria; phylum Actinomycetota; class Actinomycetes; order JALYMT01; family JALYMT01; genus JALYMT01. The sequence goes on from JALYMT010000242.1 coordinate 17,409, forward strand.
CCCCGACCACCAGAAGCTCTTCTCCGCGGTCGTGCGGCTGGGCGCGGAGACGTACGGCCAGGGCTCGGGCCGCAGCAAGAAGGAAGCCGAGCAGCAGGCCGCCGCGACCGCCTGGGCGGCGATCCGGTCGGCCAACGGCGCTGCCGGGCGAAGCGCGGCCGGTGCCGAGGCCGGGCTGGTTCCGGTCGTCGCTGACTGAGCGCGCCGGCCACCGGCAGCAGGCGGAGTCGCAGCTCGTGCCCGAGCTACCCGAGGTCGAGGTGGTGCGTCGGGGCCTCGACGGCACCGTCACCGGGCGGATCATCGACCGGGTCAGCGTCGCGCATCCCCGCTCCGTACGCCGCCACGCCCCCGGGGGCGAGGACTTCGCGGCCCGCTTGACCGGTCGTCGCATCGCGGGCACGGCCCGGCGCGGAAAGTACCTCTGGTTGCCGCTGGACTCCGGCGAGGCGATCCTCGCCCACCTGGGGATGAGCGGGCAGCTCCTCGTGCAGCCGCGGGAGCGACCCGACGAGGCCCACCTGCGGGTGCGCCTCACCTTCGCCGACGACGGCCCGGAGCTGCGCTTCGTCGACCAGCGGACCTTCGGCGGTCTCGCGCTGCAGCCGCTGACCGGCGAGGGGATCCCGGCGGCGCTCGCCCACATCGCTCGCGACCCGCTGGATCCCGCCTTTGACGAGCCGGCCTTCCTCGCCGCGCTGCGGCGGCGCCGTACGGGCCTCAAGCGCGCGCTGCTCGACCAGCGTCTGGTGTCGGGTGTCGGCAACATCTACGCCGACGAGGCGCTGTGGCGCGCACGCCTGCACTACGCGCGCGCGACCGACACGCTGCCGGCGTCCTCGGCCCGCGCAGCGATCGCCGCCGCGCGCGAGGTGATGGGCGAGGCACTCGAGCAGGGCGGCACCTCCTTCGACGCGCTCTACGTCAACGTGAACGGGCAGAGCGGCTACTTCGACCGGTCGCTCCAGGTCTACGGACGTGCCGGCTCGCCCTGCGGCCGCTGCGGCACGCCGATCCGCCGAGAAGCCTTCATGAACCGCTCGTCCTACCTGTGCCCCCGCTGCCAGCCGCGGCCCCGCGCGGGGCGCTGGTGAGCGCGTACCGCTCCTCCGACGTACGCCCGGCTCAGCCGCGACGGGCGGCCTCCGCGGCCACGTCGCCCGGGACGGTCCCGTCGTGCTGCACCGGCGTCCACCCCTCCGTACGCACCCACTCGGAACCGCACCCCGAGCAGGCGAACACGGGCAGTTCGGCGAGGCGGGCCTCCGTCCGGAACCACAAGCAGAGCCGCCGGCAGGGGGAGGCCGCCAGCCTCGGTGTCGGGTCCACCCCGGGAGCATGCCACCGCGCTCGCCGGCCGGCGCGGGCTGTGCAGCCCCTCGGGGCGGCCGTAGCGTAGGTCCCGTGGGGGAGTCGCGGCTGACGGCGCACGTGCGCGGGCAGGTGCAGGGCGTGGGCTTCCGGTGGTGGGTCCGCGCGACCGCCCTGGAGCTGGGCTCGCGCGGCAGTGCCCGCAACCTCGACGACGGCCGGGTCGAGGTGGTCGCCGAGGGCCCCGAGGAGGCCTGCCGCGAGCTGCTCGCGCGGCTCGGCGAGGAC